>NZ_JBHXML010000054.1:0-70464 GCF_042720345.1 Kitasatospora sp. NPDC058478
ACCGCCTCCACCGCCCCCGGAAACGCCAGATCCGGGTAGTACGTCAGATACGCCGCACTCACCCCCTCCAGCGCCGCCTCCCACGTCCCCTCGTCATGCCAGTCGAACGCCACCGCCCCCGACCGCGACCCCACCCGCACCCCGTACCCCAACCCCGACAACCGCTCCGCCACCCGCCGACCGGTCTTACCCGTCCCACCCACCACCAGCACCACACCAGCACCGACCGGAAGATCCACAACACCCTGACGAGTCATCACAAGCACCTCATTCGGAGAGACGGAGGAAACTGACGGAACCGACCCCCCGAAGGCGCCGGCGGCGCCCGGGAGGTCCGACGCGATCCGCGGGCCCCTACCGCTCTGCGAGCCCGGTCGGTTCGTCGTCATGGCACCATTCAAATCCACCCCGAGTCGGCGAACCATAGCCACCGCACTCACATCCATGCGCGAGCGTCTACGCCGCCCACCAGCGACTGTCCGCCCGGTCCGGGCCGCCACGGGGGTGCGGCCCGGCTCCTCCACCACCCCACCACAACACACCGCACCCCCGCCGGAAAGCCCTTTCCAGCACCTCTCGACCCCGGCTCCACCACCCCCGGAAATCGACTTCGCATGGGCTCCGGAAAGGGGCGGGGAAGAAAATCACCGATGGTGCGGAAATGCGGGTGGAATTGCGGCGGAACACCGGGGCGCCGACGGCGGCGGGCCCCGGGGGCGCGTCCGGACCGGGTACGGGCGCCCGCGCCCCGCCCCGGCAGCGGTAGTCTCGCGGCTGCTGTCGACCTGTGGGAGGGCATGTTCATGGCCAAGCTGATAGTCCTGCTCGCCGCGATCTCGGTGATCTTCTCGATGATCGCGTTCAACGGTGGAAACGCCCCGATCGGCGTGCTGTTCGCCGTCGTGGCGGCGTCCCCGATCCTCTTCATCGCCTACGCCGTGGCGACCAGGAAGCGCGCTGCCACCGGCGCCGCACGGCAGTTGACACCCGGCCAGCGCAAGGGGCGGACGATCGCCGCACGGGTGGTCGCGCTGGCGATGGTCGGAGTCCTCGGGTACGGCGTCTACTGGGTGATCTTCGAGCCGAAGGCGAGCGACAAGGCACTCAGCCGGCTCTCCGACCTCGACGCCGGCTGCGCGTCGAACATCGCACGCAAGTACTTCCCCAAGACCGCCGAGCACACCGGCGCCGGGCCGCACCCGGTCGCGATGTTCACCCTCAGCGAGTCCGGCTCCTCGCACCCCGCCTCCCCCACCGCCGGCTCGCCGGACTACTGGAGCGCGACCCGCCTGGACCCGTACCGCGTCCAGCTGATCGCCTGCCTGGACTCACCCGACGAGGGCGAGTTCCTCACCGACTGCAAGTTCACCTCGGACACCCTCAAGCTCTACCGCGGCAAGTACGAGGTGACCGTGTACGAGGCCAGGACGGGGAAGAAGGTCGGCACCGAACAGCTGCTGGGCAGCGCCAAACCCAGCTGCCCCAGCATGGTTTACCTGAAGAAGGACGTCTCCAAGCTGCACACCGAGCCCGAGTTCGCGGACTACCAGCAGGTACTGCGCAAGTACGTCGAGCAGTAGCCCGGACGCCTTCCACAGCCGGGTCCGTCCGTCACCGTCGCCGCCGCCCGCCGCCCGCCGCCCGTCAGGAGGAACGCCTCCCCGGGCGGCGCCTCCGCCCTCGGGGGATGATGACGGAGGGAGCGTCGAAGCTCACCGAGCGTAGCGAAGAGGGCGCCCGCGTTCGATCCTGCGGAAAGCGGGCAGACGGGGCGTCTCGATACGGCGAGCGAAGGAGCCCCGCATGGCCGATCCGGCGAAGTCATCCGCGCGGAACCCGCACGGCGGTACGGCCCCCGGGGCCGAAGCCGGGTCCGGGTCCGGGTCCGCCGGAACCGGGGTCATCGAGACCAACGTGCCGGCCCGGCTGGACCGGCTGCCGTGGTCCCGCTGGCACTGGCGGATCGTGATCGGCCTGGGCACCGTCTGGATCCTGGACGGCCTTGAGGTGACGATCGTCGGCAACATGGCGGCCAGGCTCGCGCAGCCCGGCAGCGGCATCGCCATCTCGACGACGCAGGTGACGACGATCGCGGCCGCCGTGTACGTGGCGGGCGCCTGCGCCGGCGCACTGTTCTTCGGCTGGCTGACCGACCGGCTCGGGCGCAAGAAGCTGTTCATGGTGACGCTCGCCGTCTACCTGGCGGCGACCGCCGTGACCTCGCTGTCCTGGACGGCCTGGTTCTTCTTCCTCTGCCGCTTCTTCACCGGGTTCGGCATCGGCGGCGAGTACGCGGCGATCAACTCGGCGATCGACGAGCTGATCCCGGCCCGGGTGCGCGGCCGGGTCGACCTGATCATCAACGGCAGCTTCTGGATCGGCGCCGCGCTCGGCGCCTTCGCCTCCGTCGCGCTGCTGAACACCGCGCTGTTCGCCACCGACGTGGGCTGGCGGCTCGCCTTCGGGATCGGTGTCGTGCTGGGCCTGGCGATCCTGCTGGTCCGCCGGCACGTCCCGGAGAGCCCGCGCTGGCTGTTCACCCACGGGCGGGCGCCGGAGGCCGAGGAGGTGGTGGCCGAGGCCGAGCGGATCGTGGAGCGGGAGACCGGCCGACCGCTGCCGGCCGTCACCGACCGGCCGATCCTGATCCGCGAGCGCGGCCCGCTCGGCTTCGTCACGATCGCCCGCACCGTGATCCGCCGCTACCCGCGCCGCACGGTGCTCGGCCTCTCGCTCTTCATCGGGCAGGCGTTCCTGTACAACGCCGTGACCTTCGGCTACGCCGTCATCCTGACCCTCTACTTCGACGTGCCGGAGGGCGACACCGGCTACTACTTCGCAGTCATCGCGGTCGGCAACTTCCTCGGCCCGCTGCTGCTGGGCCACCTCTTCGACTCGGTCGGGCGGGTGCCGATGATCGCCGGCACGTACATCGGCTCCGGCGTGCTGCTGTTCGGCACCGCCGCACTGTTCCAGCAGGGCGCGCTGAGCGCGGCCGGCATGACGGCCTGCTGGACGGCCGTGCTGTTCCTGGCCTCGGCGGGGGCGAGTGCGGCCTACCTGACGGTCAGCGAGATCTTCCCGCTGGAGACCAGGGCGATGTGCATCGCCTTCTTCTACGCCGTCGGCACGGCGGTCGGCGGCATCAGCGGCCCGCTGCTCTTCAACGGCCTGGTGAGCAGCGGGAAGGTCTCCGACACCACGCTCGCGTTCTGCATCGGGGCGGCGCTGATGACGGCCGCGGGGCTGGTCGAGGCCGCGATCGGCGTGCGGGCGGAACGGCGCAGCCTGGAGGACCTGGCGGCCCCGCTGAGCGCCGTCGAAGCGGCGGACCGCTAGGACTTCCGCGACGCCCGGCCGGGGTCGTCGCGGCGGCCTCCTCGGCGGACACCGTCGGCCCGACTCGCCCCGGGCGACGGGCCGATCGGCGCCCTGCGGCACTGGGCCCGGCAGTTCTACCCGCCGGACCACCAGGAACGCCTGTCCGTGCCGGCCGCCCGCACGGTCCGGGCCGAGAACGGCGCCCGCAGCGGGGTCGCCCAGCCCTGAGCGGAGGTACGGACGTACGGCCGGGGCCCGGGTCGGGGCCCCGGCCGTACGTCTGCTCAGCTCGGGAGCCGGCCGCCGAGCAGGAAGGCGGTGAACGGCGCGAGCACCCGGGGGTCGGTGAAGTCCACACCGTGCGCGGTCGTGTCGAAGGTGACCATCGCCGCCCGGTGCCCGAAGGCGCGCTGGGTCTGCCGGGCGCCGTTGTAGGTGGTGTCGGGGTCGTACCGGTTCTGCAGCATCAGGATGTTGCGCGGGCCGTCCGGGTCGGCCCGGACCGGCGGCTCCTTCGGGCCGTAGTGCCAGAAGGCGCACGGCCAGACGTTGCCGCTCATGCCGTTGGTGAGCGGGTAGCGGGCCCGGTCGGCGGCGGTGCGGGCGGCGTAGGCGGCCGGGTCGCGGGGCCAGGCCGAGTCGCCGCAGATCACCGCGAACTGGGCCGCGAGGAAGTTGTCGGGGATGACCTGCGGCAGCGGGTTGCCGCCCGAACCGCCGGTGCCCGCGCCCGCCGGCATCGGAGCCGTAACCGGGGCCTGGGCCTGGGCCTGGGCCTGGGCCGGGGCCTGGGCCTGGGCCTGGGCCGGAGTCGTGTCGCGCTCCTCGGCCAGTTGCAGGACCCGCGCACCGAGGGGGTAGTAGCTCGGCTTGACCAGCGAGGCGTAGACGACGCTGCGCAGGCCGCCGCCGGTGAGCAGCCGGCCGCCCGACAGCGGCAGCGGGTCGCGGTCGACCTCGCCGGCCAGCCGCAGGTAGCTCGCCCGGACCGCCTCGGGGGTGGCGCCGAGGTGCAGGGTGGCGTCCTGGGCGGCGACGAAGCGGGCCAGGGCCGGGAAGGAGTCGTCGAAGCCTTCGCTGAACAGCCTGAACCCCTGCTCCAGCCCGCCCGGCGGCACCGTGCTGTCCAGCACCACGCGGTCGGTGTGCGAGGGGAAGAGGGTGGCGTAGACCTGGCCGAGGTAGGTGCCGTACGAGCTGCCCAGGTAGGAGATCCGGGGCAGGCTCAGGGCGGCCCGGATCCGGTCCAGGTCGCGGGCCGAGTTGGCCGTGGTCACGTCGGCCAGGTAGCCGCCGCTCGCCGCCGCGCAGCCGTCGGCCACCCGCCGGGCCTGGTCGAGGTTGGCGGTGATCGAGCCGTCGGGGCCGGGAAAGGGGTAGTTGAGCTGGGCGTCCCGGTCGGCGGCGGACAGGTCGCAATGGACCGGGGTGCTGTTGCCCACCCCCCGCTCGTCGAAGCCGATCAGGTCGTAGGAGCGCAGGACGTCCGCCGGCAGCAGCTTCGCCATCTCGCCCGGGTAGTCGAGTCCGGAGCCGCCCGGCCCGCCCGGCACCACGGCGAGGGTGCCGCGCCGGTGGGCGGGGTCGGCGGTGCGCAGCCGGGAGACGGTGAGGGTGATCGTGCCGGCGTCCGGGTCACGGTAGTCCCGCGGCACCCGCAGGGTCGCGCACTGCTGGCGCGGGTCGCGGGTGAACGGCACGCCGTTGGCGTTCGGGGTCGGCGCGGGGCAGGGCCCCCAGGAGAACTGGGCCGCCGGGGCCGCGACGGCGGTCGGTGCGAGTGGTGCGGCGAGCAGGAGGGCGGCGGTGAGCAGCGCGCCGCCGGCGCGGGCCGTGGTGCGGCCGGTAGGTCGGGTCATGCGTCCGACGCTAGGACTGCTGAGGTGTCGTCAGCCTCGGCGCGGGGGTGGAGAATTCGCCGGAGTGCTTCTCCACCCGGCTCCACCCGGCTCCACCTCGGGGTGAGTGCGACCAGGGCGGGCCGGTGTCGGCCCGCCCGGCGTCGGACCGGACCTACGCGTGGGCTCCTGCGCACTCCGGGTGTCCCCAGCTGCTGCCCACCTTGGTGATGGTCTCGCCCTTGGCGTAGGAGCGGGTGCAGGGGCAGGTGCCGGGGAAGCGGGCGGCCAGGGTCCGCGAACCGCCCGAGGAGCGCTTCTTCGCCGTGGACGAGCCGGCCGACGAACCCGCCGACGAGGAGACCGACGAGGAGGCCGGGCGGGCGGCCCGCGCCGGGGTGGTCCGGGCCGGGTCCGGCTCCGGGAGGTCGGCGGCGGTTCCGCCCGCGGCCTGCTGCTGGCGGGCGGCGTCGCTGGCGGCCTTGTCGGCGATGGCGTTCAGCGGGTCGCCGTTCACCTGGTGGGCGGGGACGTACACGAAGGTGACGTCCCGCCCGGTCAGCAGCTCGTCGATGTGCTGGATCAGCTCGCGGTTGGCGACGGGCTTGCCGGCGGCGGTCTTCCAGCCGTTGCGCTTCCAGCCGACCAGCCACTTGGTCACCGCGTCGCGGGTGTACGTGCTGTCGAGCCGGACCTCCAGCGGGACGGCCGGGTCCGTCGACGCCAGCAGCTGCTCCAGCGCCGTCAGCTCGCCCACGTTGTTGGTGCTGTGCCCGAGCGGACCGGCCTGCCAGCGCTGGGGCACCCCGGCGGCGTCCGCCACCACGTAGGCCCAGGCCGCCGGACCGGGGTTGCCCTTGGCTGCTCCGTCACACGCTGCAATGACTCGTTCGACCATGCCCCGATCATGCCAGGACGGGGCAGCTCCGGGCCAAATCGGTCAGGCGCGGAGCAGCAGCAGGAGCAGGGCGGCGGACCAGCTGAAGTTGGTCGAGTTCCGCCCCTCCCCCGTCAGCGGGTCGTAGTTCTCCCGCAGCGGACCGTCGCCGCCGAGCCCGGCGGCCGTGGTCAGGAGTCGGTCCGTCGCCCGGCGGGCGTCCTGGTTCCAGCCGTACCGGCGCAGGCCTTCGATGGCGAAGTAGGTCTGGTCGATCCAGGCCAGCCCGCGCCAGTACCCGGCGGGGTCGAAGGAGGGCGAGCTGCGGGCGACGGTCGGGAACGGCAGCGCGGTGCCGAACTCGGCCGGGTCGAGCAGGAGCCTGCGGACCGCGCGGGCCTGGGCGGGTGAGGCGGTGCCGGACCAGAGCGGGATGGCGCCCTCGATGCCGCGCCCGCGCGCGGTGAGGCGGGCGCCGGTGGCCAGGTCGGTGTCGTGGAACCAGCCCGTGGCGGGGTCGAACATGGTGTCGCGCACGGCCCGGTCGATCGCCTCGGCCCGTCCGCGCAGCCGCTGGGCGGCAGTGCGGTCGCCGAGTTCGGCGGCGATGGCGGCCAGGGCCCGGTGGTCGGCGGCCAGGTAGGCGTTGAGATCGACGGAGCGCTGGGTGAGCGACCAGCCCAGCAGGGCGCCCTGCGCGCTGCGGTTGGCGACGACGGCGGCGCCGAGGGCGGCGTCGAAGCGCGGCGCGTTGTCCATGCCGGACTCCCAGGCCGCCGCCGCCAGGCAGTCCGCCGGGGCGGCGTTGCCCGGGTCGACGGTGGCGCCGTACTCGCACAGGCCTTCGCCGTCGTGGTCCCGGGTGCGGTACCACCAGTCCTGGTAGGCGGTCAGTTTGGGCAGCAGCTCGCGCAGGAACGCCCGGTCGCCGCCGCGTCGGTACACCTCCCAGACGGCCCAGGAGGCCAGCGGGGGCTTGGAGTTGCGCTCGTTCCAGTTGCCGCCGCCGGTGCTCGGGTCGTTGTAGAAGACGCAGTCCGGGATCATCCCGGCGTCCTGCGGGCGGTCGGCGGAGTCGGGGCGGATCTGGTGGTCGAACATCGCCCGGATCTGGTCGGCGGCCAGGTCGGGGGCGAAGACGGCGGTGCCGGCGGCCTGCTTCCAGGTGTCCCAGGCCCAGACCCCGCTGAACCACTTGTACGAGAGCGTGGGCGTGACGGCGTCGTGCCGGATCCGCCCGGCCGGGCTGCGCCAGTTGGTGACCAGGGTCTGCACGCACTTGACGGCCGTCCGGCGGCGCGCGGCCGGGAGGCCCTCGGTCGCCCGGGCGACGTATCCGGCCCAGCGGGCGGCGCCCGCCGTGGCGACCCGGTCGGGGGCGCGCAGCGCGGCGTCCGCCTCGGCGACGGCGCGGGCGTGCTCGGCGTCGGTGAAGGTGTAGCTCTCGGCCCAGTCCAGGGTGCGGGCCGCGCCCGGGGCCAGCCGGACGGCCCCGGCCAGTTCGGTGCGGTGGCCGTCGCCGCTGACGGTGGTGCGCACCGGCGCCGCGTGGCGGACTTCGAAGCGCTCGGTGCCGTCGGTGAGGTAGTCCCAGGTCTGCCGTACCCGGGCGAACCGGACGGCGACGCCGCGTTCGGCGGCGACCAGGGCGGGGGCGTCGTGCTGGGGGCCGGCGGCCGGGCGCAGCAGGGCCCCGGTCCAGGCGACCTGGAGGGTCCGCTCGGCCGGGCCGCCGTTGGCCAGCCGGGCCCTGACCAGGGCGGTGCGGTTGCCGGCGAAGCGCAGTTCCAGGGTGAGCGCCAGGCGGCCGCCGAGGTCGTAGGACTGGCGCAGCAGTCCGGGCAGCGAGGTGAGCCGGGGGGCGCCGCCGGCGGCGAGGTCCAGGACCTTTCCCTGCTCGGTCAGTTGGAGGCGGTTGAGGCCGTCGCTGAGCCACCACGGGTATTCCTGGGCGAGGTGGAGCGGGCCGGTGAAGCCGCCGAGCGGGTCCTGCGGGCGCGGCAGGGCGTAGGCGTGCCAGGCGCCGAGGTCGGCGAAGACGTTGATCGGGTTGTTGCCGGTGGCGTCGCCGGGGTAGGCCTGCGCGGGGGTGCCGTGCAGGTCGAGGACGTCGGCGTAGCGGTCGGAGAGGGCGGACGGGTCAGCCAGGTCGGACAGGTCCGGCAGGTCGGACGGGGCGGCCTGCCGGTCGTCGGCGTGGGCGGTCGGCGCGACGCCGCCGGCCACGGCGAGGGCGGTGCCGGTGGCGGCGGTGGCGGCCAGGAGTCGGCGGCGGGACAACGGCGTCATGTGCGCTCCTCGGCGGGCGTGGACGGGGGCGTGGACTGAGACGGAGGTGGGGAGGCCGGGTCGGGGCCGGCCGCGGGGACGCGGACGACGGCGGCGCCGAGCGGCGCGAGGGTGAGGCCCCGGCCGGTGTCGGCCCCGGTGAGCAGGTCGGTGCCGGGCCGGTCCAGCGCCACCCGGCATGCGGCGGGGCCGTGGTTGAGCAGGAACAGGTAGTCGGTGCCGTCGGCGGCGCGGCGGCGGGTGGCCTCGACGCCAGCCGGCAGGCCGGTCAGTTCGGCGCCCACCTCGGCTTCGGCGAGCGGCAGGTCGAGCACCCGGCCGACGTCCGCGCCGAGGTGGCAGCCGAGGTACCAGGCGCTGCCGGTGCCGTGGCGGTGCCGGGTGACGGCGGGCAGGCCGGCCAGCTCGCCGGAGGCGTAGCGGGCGACGGTCTCGGCGCCCTCGGTGTCGATCCATTCGCTCCAGTGCTCGGCCCGCAGCTCCGGCCCGCCGTCGTCGAGCCGGACGGTGGTGGCGGCACCGTCGGGGATCGGCCAGTGCTCGTCCACGACGAGGCCGAACAGCGGCCGCAGCGGCCCGGGGTGGCCGCCGGGGTGGAGGTGGTCGTGCCGGTCGCTGATGCCGCTGAACGGGCCGCAGACCAGGTGGCCGCCCGCTTGGACGAAGGCGGTGAGCCGGTCGGCGGTGGCGGTGTCGAGCAGGTACAGGTTGGGGGCGAGCAGCAGCCGGTAGCCGTCGAGGTCGCCGGTGGGCGGGACGAAGTCGACGGTCACGCCGCGGTCGTGGAGGGCCGCGTACCAGGGCCGGAGCAGGTCGAGCCAGCGCATCCGCGCGGAGGGGTGGTCGTCCAGCTCCAGTGCCCACCAGCTGTCCCAGTCGAGCAGGACGGCCGCCCGCCCGCGGATCCGGCTGCCCGCGATCTCGCCGAGCCGGCGCAGCTCGGCCCCGAACCGGACGGTCTCCCGCCAGCCGCGCGAGGAGGTGCCGCGGTGCGGGAGCATCGCGCTGTGGAACTTCTCGGCCCCGGCGACGGAGGCGCGCCACTGGAAGTGCAGTACGCCGTCCGCGCCCCGGGCCAGCGCCTGGAGCGACCAGAGCCGGTACAGGCCGGGCCGTTTGGGCAGGTTGACGGGCCGCCAGCTGACGGCCGAGGGGGCCTGTTCCATCAGCAGCCACGGCTTGCCGCCCTTGAGGGAGCGCATCAGGTCGTAGTTCATGGCCGCGTTGACGTGTGTGCGGGGGTCGGCCGGGTCGGGGTAGGCGTCGTCGGAGACGAGGTCCTCGTGGCGGCTCCACTCCCAGTAGTCCAGCGACTTGAGCATCGACATGAAGTTGGTGGTGACCGGCACGCCCGGTGAGACCTCGTCGAGGACGGCCTTCTCGGTGCGGTGCAGGGCCAGCAGCGCGTCGGAGCAGAACCGGCGCCAGTCCAGCAGCTGGGTCGGGTTGACCGGCCCCGGCGCGGCGCGCGGCGGTTCGATCTCGTCGAACGAGCCGTAGCGCTGCGACCAGAACGCCGTTCCCCAGGAGCGGTTGAGTTCGTCGACGTCGCCGTGCCGCTCGCGCAGCCAGCGCCGGAAGTCGGTGGCGGACGCGGGGCAGAAGCACTCCTGGACGTGGTCGCCGTACTCGTTGTGGATGTGCCACAGGGCGAGTGCGGGGTGGTCGTGGTAGCGCTCGGCGAGGGCCCGGGTGAGCCGGGCGGCGGCGGCCCGGTAGACGGCGGAGGAGGGGCAGTAGTGCTGGCGCGAGCCGAACTCCAGCCGGACGCCGTCGGCGGTGACGGGCAGCAGCTCGGGGTGGGCGCGGACCAGCCAGGCGGGCGGCGAGGCGGTGGCGGTGGCCAGGTCGACGGCGATTCCGTGGCCGTGGACGAGGTCGAGGAGGCGGTCCAGCCAGCCGAAGTCCCAGCTCTCGGCGGCGGGTTGGAGCCGGGCCCAGGAGAAGACCCCGACGGTGACCAGGTTGACGCCGGCCTCGGCCATCAGCTTCACGTCCTCGGCCCACACCTCCTCGGACCACTGCTCGGGGTTCCAGTCCCCGCCGTAGAGGAGGCCGGGGACGCGGGTGAGTGCGCCTGCGCGGGAAGGTGTGCGGGGGGTCATGCGGGGGGTCATCCTTTCAGCGCTCCGCCGAGCAGGCCGGCCACGAACTGCCGCTGGAAGACCAGGAAGAGCAGCACCAGCGGGAGGGTGGCCAGCAGGGAGCCGAGCATGAGGCCGGAGTAGTCGACGTGGGTCAGCCCGGTCAGCGTGTTGAGCGCCACCGGCACGGTGTACTTGTCCTCGGTGTTGAGCATCAGCAGCGGCCAGATGAAGCTGTTCCACTGGCCCATGAAGGTGAAGATCACGAGTGCGCCCAGCTGCGGCCGCACGCACGGCAGGACGACCTGGTAGAAGGTGCGCAGTTCGCCGGAGCCGTCGATGCGCGCCGACTCCAGGAGTTCGTCGGGAAAGTCCAGGAAGCCCTGGCGCATCAGCAGGATGCCGAAGGAGTTGGCCAGGAAGGGCAGGATGACCGCCTGGTAGCTGTCGATCCAGCCGACGCTGGCCATCATCTGGAACAGCGGGACGAGCAGCACCTGGAGCGGGATCATCATGGTCGCGAGCACCAGCCCGAGCAGCAGCCCGCGGCCCCGGAACCGGTACTTGGCCAGCCCGTAGCCGCACATGGCCGACAGCAGGGAGCTCAGCGCGGTGTAGACGACGGCGACGCCGAGGCTGTTGAGCAGCACCCGGCCGAAGCCGATGCTCTGCTGGAGGTGCGCCAGGTTGCGCAGCAGTTCCCCGCCGGGCAGGAACGGCGGCGGGGAGTGGAAGAGTTCGGAGCTGCTGTGGGTGCTGGCGATCAGCATCCAGGCGAACGGCACCAGGCTGACGACGGCGCCGAGGGCGAGCACGGCCAGGACGGCGCCGCGGCCGAGCCGGGCGGTCAGCGGGCGGGCCGCCGGTGGGCGGACGGCCGCCGGCCGGGCGGGCCGGGGGCGGGCGGAGGTGGTGCTCATCGGCGGCGTTCCCTTCCGTAGAACCGGAACTGGAGGAGGGAGACGGCCGCGATGACCAGCACCACGACCCAGGCGATCGCGGCCGCGTACCCGAAGTCGAGCTGCTGGAAGCCGACCTTGTACAGGTAGACCACCGGGGTGAGGGTCGCGTCGCCGGGGCCGCCGCGCGTCAGCACGTAGTTCTCGTCGAAGAGTTGGAGCGTGCCGATGGTGGAGGTGATGACGCAGAACAGCACCACCGGCCGCAGCTGTGGCAGGATCACGCTGGTGTAGGTGCGCAGCGTGCCCGCGCCGTCGAGGGCGGCGGCCTCGTACTGGTCCCGGCCGATGGCGTGCAGGCCGGCGAGCAGGATGACGGCGTTGTAGCCGGTCCAGCGCCAGGTGACCGAGCCGATCAGGGAGATCCGGGCCCAGGTGGGCGAGTTGAGCCAGTCGACGGGGCCTGCGCCCAGGGCGTGCAGGAGCTGGTTGGCCAGGCCGCCGTCGGTGCGCAGCAGCACCTGGAAGACGACGGCGTAGGCGACCAGCGTGGTGACGGCGGGCAGGAAGAAGACGGCCCGCCAGCCGGCCCGGAAGCGCAGCCAGGACTGGTTCAGCAGGACGGCCAGCACCAGCGCCAGCCCGATCATCACGGGCACCTGGACGGCCAGGATCATCCCGGTGTTGACCAGGGAGTGCAGGAAGGCCGGGTCGTCCAGCATGCGCCGGTACTGGTCCAGGCCGACCCAGACGGTGGCGCCGTCCCGGCGGGCGGTGAAGCTCTGGTAGAGGCTGGCGCCGAGCGGATAGGCGAAGAAGAGGATGAAGAGCACGGCCGTGGGCCCGGCGAAGAGCCAGGCCGCGGAGCGTGGCAGCCGTCGTCGCCGGGTGGGCGTGGTGCGCGCGGGCGCGGCGGCCATCCGGGGGGCGGGGGCCTGGAGACTGGTCATGGCGCGTGTCCCTACGGGGCCGGCTGGCGACTGGTCGCGGTGGCGATCTGGCGGGCGGCGGAGCGCAGCACGGTGCCGGGGTCGGCTCCGTTGTGCAGCACCTGGTTGACGGCGGTGTTGACGATGTCGCCGGCCTTGGAGTCGTCGGCGGTGGTCTCGACGGTGGGGATGGACCGGGCGAGGTCGGCGAAGAGCCGCATGGCGGGCTGGTTCGCGTAGTACGGGTCCGGCTGCTGGAAGTACGGGTCGTCCAGGGCCGGGAGGTAGGCGGGGAAGAGGCCTTCGTGCTCCATCATCGAGGCCTGGTTGGCCCGGTCGGCGAGCAGGAAGGAGAGGAATTCCCAGGCGAGTTCGGGGTTCTTGCTCTGTGCGGTGACGGAGAGGGTGGAGCCGCCGCTGTTGGAGGTGCGGCAGCCGCCGGGGTCGAACGCGGGCAGGGGGACGACGCCGAACCTGCCGTTCAGGTCGGCCATGTCGCCGGTGAGGGTGCCGTCCCACCAGGCGGCGGTGGGGGTGGTGGCGGCCTTGCCGTCGTGGGTGCCGGAGACCAGGCCGTCCCAGCCGTTCTCGAAGTCGACCAGGCCCCGGTCGACGAGTTGCTTCATCAGGGTGAGCGCCCGTTCGGCGGCGGGTGAGGCGACGGCGACCTTGCCGTCGACGAACCAGCCCTGGCCCTGCTGTTGGAGCAGCAGGGCGAACATGCTGTCCTGCTTGGCGTCCAGGATGAGCAGTTTCTTGCCGGTGCGGTCCTTGAGGGTGGTGCCGGCGGCGAGGTAGTCGTCCCAGGTGGCGAGGGTGGCGGGGTCGATTCCGGCCTGCTGGAAGTGGTCGCGGCGGTAGAAGAGGGCGCACGGGCCGCTGTCCCAGGGCAGGGCGAGGACGCGGCCACCCGCGTCGGTGACGGTGCGCCAGACGGACGGCGCGAAGTCCTTCGCGAGGCCGCCGGCCCGGCTGGTCAGGTCCACCAGCGCGTGGGGGAAGTTGCCGATGTAGGTGGGCATTCGGTGGCCCTCGACGGTCAGTACGTCGGGGAGTCCGCTGCCGGCTCCGAGTCCGACGGTGATCTTGTCGTAGGCGTTGTCGTAGCCGATGTCGACGACGTCGACGGTGGTGCCGGGGTGGGCCTGTTCGAAGGCCTTGCCGAGCCGTTGCATGGCCTTGGCGGCGACGTCCCAGGACCAGATGGTGATCTTCCCGGCGGCCTTGCCGCCCGAACTCGCTTCCAGCCGTTTGGCGTCGGGGGCGCCGGCGCCGCCGGTGGCGCAGCCCGTCGCCCCGGTCAGCAGCAGCGCGCCGCCTGCGAGCCCGGCGCCGAGGACCCGGCGCCGGGTGGGGCCCGGTCCGGATCCGGCCCGGTTGCCCGCCGGAGCGTCAAGGTGTCTGTGCCGGGTGCCGGTTGAGTTCTTTCCTCCCGACATCTTGCCTCCTGAAGAGTGAATGCCGAATGCTGTATACAGAACTCAGCACACACAGTGCCGTCAAGGCTTGTGACCGAAATCGCGGAAGGTGCCAGGATGACCGCACGCGCCCCCCGGACCCACCCGTACATCCCCAACGCCGCCCCCGACGTGAAGAAGGCCATGCTGGCGGCGATCGGCGCGCACAGCGTCGAGGAGTTCTACGCCGACATCCCCGCCGAGCTCCGCCTGGACCGCCCGCTGCGACTGCCCGAGCCACTCGGCTCCGAGGCGCAACTGGTCGCCCACATGGAGGAGTTGCTCGCCCGCAACACCGCCGTCCCGCCCGGCCGCAGCTTCCTCGGCGCCGGCTGCTACCGCCACCACGTGCCCGCCGTGGTCGACGAGGTCGTCAACCGCAGCGAGTTCCTCACCGCCTACGCCGGCGAGCCGTACGAGGACCACGGCCGCTTCCAGGCCCTGTGGGAGTACCAGTCGCTGATGGCCGAACTGCTGGCCGTCGACGTCGTCAACGTGCCGACCTACGACGGCTTCCAGGCCGCCGCCACCGCACTGCGGATGGCCGGCCGGGCCACCGGGCGCCGCCGCCTCCTCCTGGTCGGCGACCTCGACCCGGACAAGCTCTCCCGGATCCGCGACTACGTGCGCGGCGTCCACGACCTCGTGCTCGTCCCGGCCGAGCCCGGGGCCGTCCGCGCCGCCCTCGCCGCCGGCGACACCGCCGCCGTCTTCGCCGAACTGACCGACCACTGCGGCCGCATCGACCCCGAACTGCCGCAGTACGTCGAACTCGCCCACCAGGCAGGCGCGCTGGCCGTCATCGGCGCCAACCCGCTGAGCCTCGGCGTGCTCGCCCCGCCCGCCTCCTTCGGCGCCGACCTCACCTGCGGCGACCTCCAGCCGCTCGGCATCCACCCCAGCTTCGGCGGCGGCAACGCGGGCTTCATCGCCAGCGCCGACGACGAACGCCTGGTGGCCGAGTACCCGAGCCGCCTCTTCGGCCTCACCCCCACCGACGTGCCGGGCGAGTACGGCTTCGGCGACGTCGCCTACGAGCGGACCTCCTTCGCCGTGCGCGAGGAGGGCAAGGAGTGGGTCGGCACCGCCGCCGCCCTGCACGGCATCGCCGCCGGGGTCTACCTCTCGCTGATGGGGCCGCACGGCATGCGCGAGATCGGCGAGACCATCCTCGCCAACACCGCCTACGCCCGCCGGCGCCTCGCCCAGGCCCCCGGCGTGGAACTCGCCGACCCCGAGGCCGTCCACTTCGCCGACTTCACCCTCCGCTACACCGGCGGGCGCACCGCCGCCGAGGTCGCCGCCGCACTGCTCGCCCGCGGCCTGCACGCCGGCACCCCGGCCGGGGAACACGAGGGCCGCTACTGCGTCACCGAGCTCCACACCCAGGCCGACATCGACCGCCTCGCCACCGCCCTTGAGGAGATCGTCAAGTGACGGACCGTCAGACCAGCGGCGGGACCGACCCGCGGATCGCCCCCAAGCCCGCCCTGCGCCGCTTCCACCAGGCCCGCTGGGACGAGAAACTGATCTTCGAACTGGGCGCGCCCGGCGAACGCGGCATCCTGCCACCGACCCCCGGCCCCAGCGTCACCGCCGCCGTCGGCAGCCCCGCCGACCGCCTGCCCGCCGCGCTGCGCCGCGCCACCCCGGCCGCGCTGCCCGAACTCGGCCAGCAGCAGGTGCTCCGCCACTACCTGCGGCTCTCCCAGGAGAACCTCGGCGCCGACCTCAACGTCGACGTCGGCCAGGGCACCTGCACCATGAAGTACAGCCCCAAGGTCAACGACGCCTTCGTCCGCGACCCGCGCATCGCCGCCCTGCACCCGGCCCAGGACTCCTCGACCGTCCAAGGGGTGCTCGAACTCGTCCACCGGCTGGAGCAGTTGCTCAAAGAGGTCTCCGGCATGGACCGGGTCTCACTGCAACCCGGCGCCGGCTCCGCCGCGATCTGGACCAACGTCTCCGTCATCCGCGCCCACTTCGCCGCCCGCGGCGAGCTGGAACAGCGCGACGAGGTCATCACCACCGCCTTCTCGCACCCCTCCAACGCCGCCTGCGCCAAGACCGCCGGCTTCAAGGTGATCACCCTGCACCCGGACGCGGACGGCTACCCCGACATCGAGGCGCTGCGCGCCGCCGTCGGCCCGCGCACCGCCGCGCTGCTCATCACCAACCCCGAGGACACCGGGATCTACAACCCCCGGATCGCCGAGTTCGTCCGCATCGTGCACGCGGCCGGCGGCCTGTGCGCCTACGACCAGGCCAACGCCAACGGCGTCCTCGGCATCACCCGGGCCCGCGAGGCCGGCTTCGACCTGTGCCACTTCAACCTGCACAAGACCTTCTCCACCCCGCACGCCTGCGGCGGCCCCGCCGCCGGCGCCTGCGGCGTCACCGCCGAGCTCGCGCCCCACCTGCCCAGCCCCACCGTCGAGTTCGACGGCGAGCGGTACATCCTGGACCACGACCGGCCGGAGTCCATCGGCAAGATCCGCCCCTACCTGGGCGTCGTCCCGAACCTGGTCCGCGCCTACGCCTGGATCATGTCGATGGGCGCCGCGGGGCTGCGCGAGGTGGCCGAGACCGCCGTGCTCAACAACAACTACCTGATGCACCAGGTCCAGCGGATCCGCGGCGTCTCCGTGCCCTACGCCAAGGGGCGGCCGCGCGTCGAGCAGGTCCGCTACAGCTGGCAGCAGCTCAACGAGGACACCGGCCTGCACAGCGAGGACCTCGGGTACCGCGCCGCCGACTTCGGCACCCACTACTGGACCAGCCACCACCCGTACGTCGTCCCCGAGCCGATGACGCTGGAGCCGACCGAGTCCTACTCCCGCGCCGACCTCGACGAGTACGCCGCGATCCTCGCCGAGGTCGCCCGCGAGGCCTACGAGGACCCGGAGACCGTCCGTACGGCCCCGCACAACTCCACCGTGCACCGCATCCGGCACGAGCCGCTGGACGACCCGGCGGTCTGGGCCGTCAGCTGGCGCGCCTACCGCCGCAAGGTCCTCGGCGAGCAGCCGTGACGACGGGCCCCGGGGCCGGTCGCCCAACTTCCGCCGCCCGCCCGGCAGGTGGGAAACCGACGACCGGCCCCGCCGTCGGGCTCGTGGTCAACCCGGTCGCCGGACTCGGCGGCCGGGTCGGCCTCAAGGGCAGCGACGGCGCCGAGGTCCAGCAGCGGGCCCGCGCCCTCGGCGCCCGGCCGGCCGCGAGCTCCCGTACAGAACTGATGCTCCGTCAGTTCAGCTTGCTCGCACCGCACTCGACCTTGCTCACGGCGGCCGGGCCGATGGGTGCGGACGCGGCGCGGGCGGCCGGCCTCGACCCGACGGTGGTCCACCGGCCCGCCGGCCCGGACACCACGGCGGCGGACACCCGCGCGGCCGTCCGCGCCCTCGTCGCGGCCGGCGCCGGCCTGCTGCTGTTCTGCGGCGGCGACGGCACGGCCCGCGACGTCCTCGACGCGCTCGGCACGCTCGACGCACTCGGCACGCTCGGCACGCTCGGTCCGGAGCCAGGACCGCCCGTCCTCGGCATCCCGGCCGGCGTCAAGATGCACTCCGCCGTCTTCGCCGTCCACCCCCGCGCCGCCGCCGAGGTGGCCGCCGCCTGGGCGGGCGGCGGCGTCCGGCTGGCGTCCGCCGAGGTCGTGGACCGCGACGAGGCGGCGCTACGCGAGGGCCGGGTGTCCGCCCGCCTGCACGGGTGGCTGACCGTCCCGGTCCTGCCCTCCCGGGTCCAGCAGCGCAAGACCGGCAGTTCCGCCACCGACCCCGAGGCGCTGGGCGGCATCGCCGCCGAGGTCGCCGAACGCGTCGGCCCCGGCGGGCTGCTCGCCCTCGGCCCCGGCGGCACGACGCACGCCGTCGCCACGGCGCTCGGCGCGGCGGACGCCTGCCTGACCGGCGTCGACGTGCTCCGCCTCCAACCCGGCGGCACCGCCCGCGTCGTGATCCGCGACGCCCGCGCCGACCAACTGCTGGCCCTGCCCGCCGCCCCGTGGATCGCGCTCTCGCCGATCGGCGGCCAGGGCTTCCTGCTCGGCCGCGGCAACCAGCAGTTCACCCCCGAACTGCTGCGCGCCGCCGGCCGCGAGCGGCTGCTCGTCCTCGCCACCGAAGCGAAGCTCGCCGCCCTCGCGGGCCGCCCGCTGCTGCTGGACACCGGCGACCCGGAGCTGGACGATGCGTTGTCCGGGCACGTCCGGGTGATCACCGGCCGCCACACCAGCGCCGTCTACCGCCTGACCGCCTGACCGGCCCGACCTCCCCAACCAGCCTGACCCCCTGAAGAGGAGCCCTCAGTGATCGACCTCCACGGCAAGCGCGCCATCGTCACCGGCGCCGCCTCCGGCATCGGCCGGGCCACCGCCGCGCTGCTGGCCGAACTCGGCGCGGCCGTCGTCCTCGCCGACCTCGACGCCGACCGCGGCGAGCAGGCCGCCAAGGAAACCGGCGGCACCTTCGTCCGCTGCGACGTCTCTCAGCGCGCCGACTGCGAACGGGCCGTGCGCACCGCCGTCGACCTGCACGGTGGCGTCGACGTGCTGTTCAACAACGCCGGGATCATCCGCCGGTCCACCGTCTGCGACATCGCCGACGACGACTGGGACCAGGTGATGGCCGTCAACGTCCGCTCCATCATGCTGCTCAGCGGGCTGGTCGTGCCGCTGATGGCTGCGAACGGCGGCGGCAGCATCATCAACACCGGCTCCGGCTGGGGCATCCGGGGCGGCGGCCGGGCCGTCTCCTACTGCGCCTCCAAGGGCGCCGTCGTCAACATGACCCGGGCCATGGCCATCGACCACGGCCCCGACAACATCCGCGTCAACTGCGTGTGCCCCGGCGACACCAACACCGGTATGCTCGCCGAGGAGGCCCGCCAGCTCGGCGAGAGCCCGGACGCCTTCTACGCCGACGCCGCCGACCGACCGCTCGGCCGCATCGGCCAGCCTCGGGACATCGCCCAGACGGTCGCCTTCCTCGCCAGTGACGCCTCCACGTTCGTCAGCGGCGCGATCATCGCCGTGGACGGCGCCGGGACCGCCTGACCAGTCGCCCGGCCGGTACGCTACGGACCGAGGAAGAAGGGAAAGCCCGATGGCGATCGAGCGGCGTCCGCTGCGCGAACAGGTGAAGGACGAACTCCTGGAGCGGCTGGGCCACGGCCGGTTCACCCCCGGCGAGTCGATCAACGAAGTCCACCTCGCGGAGGAACTGGGCGTCAGCCGCACCCCGTTGCGCGAGGCGCTGATCAGTCTGGAGCGCGAAGGCATCATCACCAGCGAGCGCGGCAAGGGCTTTCGCTTCGCACCCACCGGCCGACAGGAGTTCCTCGACCTCACGGCCATCCTGATCGCCCTGGAGTCGCTGGCGCTGCGGACCTCCGACCGCGCGCACCTCTCGGCCATCGCGCCCCGGCTGCTGGCGGAGGCCCGCGCCTTCTCCGCGCCCCAGGCCCCGCACGGCACCATAGAGCGCTACGACGACGCCTGGCACGCGCTGTTGCTCTCCGGCTGCTCCAACGCCCGGCTGCGCGAGCTGATCGACTCGCTCAAACTCACCCTCCACCGCTACGAGCGGGTGGTCGTCGGCGACCACGAGATCCTCGAACGCGCCGCCGAGGAGCACGAGCGGATCGCCCAGTGCCTCCTCGACGACGACATGGAGCAGGCCGTCGCCGCCCTGGAGGCGAACTGGACCAGCGGCATGGAACGGATCATGGAGCGCCTGCCGGCCCTCGGCGCCCGCTGACGCGCTCTCCCCCGCGGCCGGGACGTCACTCCTCGTCGGACCGGCCGCGGACGCAGGTCAGCACTCCCGCCACGGCCGCGAGCTGCGCGGTGAGCCCGCCGGCGTCGCCCTGCCCCTGCACCGACAGGGCGACCTCGACGGGCTTCTCGGAGGCCTCGCCGGGGAGTTCCCCGTCCGTGCCGGACAGCGTGCGCAGCTCGAAGACGGCGAATCCGGCCCGGGTGCACTGGTCCAGCACGTCCCGCAGCACCCCCCTGCCCGGACGGTAGACGATGCGGTACGAGACCGCGGGCCGGTGCAGCGCGGGCAGGCGGTTGAGCAACGGCCTGATCGCGTAGGACGCGAGGAAGTACGCCGCGACGGTCAGCGCCGCGAGCAGCGGCAGGCCCGCGGCCGCGGCGGAGCCCACCGCCGCGGTGAGCCAGATGGTGGCCGCCGTCGTCAGCCCCTGCACCCAGCCCCGGTGCACGAAGATCACCCCGGCGCCGATGAAGCCCAGCCCCGACACGATCTGCGCGGCCATCCGCGACGGGTCCAGCTCGACGGTGCCCGCGCGCATCACGTCGGCGAAACCGTACTTGCTCACCAGGGTGAACAGCGCCGCGCCGCTGCCCACCGTCGTGTACGTCCGCAGGCCCGCGGACTTCTGGCGGATCTGCCGCTCGACCCCGATCAG
Organism: Kitasatospora sp. NPDC058478; assembly: GCF_042720345.1. Taxonomy (NCBI): domain Bacteria; kingdom Bacillati; phylum Actinomycetota; class Actinomycetes; order Kitasatosporales; family Streptomycetaceae; genus Kitasatospora; species Kitasatospora sp. NPDC058478. The sequence continues at coordinate 20,133 of NZ_JBHXML010000054.1, forward strand.
GCCGGAGAGCAGGAAGGCGAACAGGAACTCCAGTACCTGGACCGACCCCTGACCGGACGGCCCGGCCGCCCATTGAACCGCTGCCATAGCCCTGACGCCTCTTCTCCGCCGCACCGCCGGCCCCGGACGTGGTGATTCATGCTAGGGCCCGGTGCGCAGCGGCGCGGCCTCCTCCCGGAAGGCGGGGGGTCGATTCCGCGTCAATTCCCGCCGGTTCCCCACCCGTCGGCGCGCGCGGACGGCCTGGGCCGGACCGAGGCGAGCAGGGCGGCCGGGTCGGGGTTCTTCTGGAGCCCCGGCAGCAGCAGTTCCCACAGGTCGCACAGGCGCTCCTCGATGGTGCGCCGTCCGTCGATCGCGTCGGAGACGGTGTGCAGCCCGAAGAAGGCGCAGATCACGCCGTGGGCCGTGGTCGACGGGTCGACCCGGGCGGCGAGCTCGCCCTCGCTGCCCGCCCGTTCGAGCAGGACCCGGACGGTGTCGATCCACCCCACGAACGGCACCGGGAGGTCGGCGTCGATGGCCGCGCGCTCGGACCAGAGCCGGGCGCCGGCCCTGACCACGACGTCGTCGCGGAAGGCCCGCGCCACCGCGAAGCTCAGCCGGACGAGTTGCTCCAGCGCCGGCACCGGCGTGCGGGTGTGGCGCGCGACGAGCTCCGGCCAGGTGGCGAAGTGCGCTTCGATCACGGCGCGGGCCAGGTTCTCCTTGCTGGTGTAGTGGAAGTAGATGGCCCCGCTCGTCCTGCCGGAGGCCGCGCTGATGTCGCTGATGCTGGTGCCCGCGTACCCGCGTTCGTCGAACAATCGCGCAGCTGATTCGAGGACTGACCTCCGTGTCGTCTCCGCCCGATTCTGCACGCGCCTCTGCCTTTTCAAGATCACCCCGGCTTTTCGCACGCACTGTAGTGATCCGCGGGCCGGAGCGCCAACTGACGACATGCGAAACCAAGGAGATTGATATTTTCTGTAAATATGAAGATGCTGGATTTCCTCCCCTCCTCGGCGGCCCGGCATCCTGCCCGACCGCTCAGCTGGTCCCGCACGGTCCCCCGCGAACTGGTCCACCGCGCCGCCGTGGCGGAGGTGCTGCTGACCGACGTCCGGGCCCGAGGCGGCGACCGCTTCGAGGCGGCGGCCCAGTGGCCCCGCTCCCACCCCACCTTCCCGCGCGGACGCGGAGAGCGGCACGACCCGCTGATCGCCGTGGAGACCGCCCGCCAGCTGGGCATCTACCTGCCGCTGCGCCACTACGGCGTGCCGGCCGACACGCACCTGCTGATCACCGACGTGTCCTGCCGGGTCGACCCGGCGGCCGAGCCGCGCGGCGACGGCCCGGCGGCGGTCCTCTGCCGGGCCCAGGTGCACGGCCTGCGGACCTCGGCCGAAAACCACCGGCCCACCGGCATGCGGCTGCGGGTCGACTGCTCCGCGCGGGGAGTGGTGTTCGCCCGGATCGAGGGCGGCACGCGCTTCGTCGAACGGCCCGCCTACCCGGCCCTGCGCGGCACCGCGCTGGCCGGGGATCCCGCGGACTCCGGCCCGCCCCCCGACCCCCCGTCACCGGCGGAGGTCGGCGTCGCCCTGCCCTCCGACGTGCTGGTGACGCGCGCGGGCGGCGGTTCGCGGGCGAGTGACGGTTCGCGGGCGGACGACGCGCTCCTGATCTGCCCGGCCGACCCGGCACACCCGTTCTTCTTCGACCACTCGTCCGACCACATGCCCGGCATGGTGCTGCTGGAGGCGGCCCGGCAGGCCGCGGCGCTGCGCAGCGCGGGGCGGCTGTCGCACCCCGTCGACTACCGCATGAAGGCCGTGCGGTTCACCGAGTTCGCCCCCCTCCCGGAAGTCGACATCACCGAGTACGAGCATTTGTGCGTTTTTCATATTCGTCAGAACGGTCATATCACCGCCGCGGGGTCGTTGGGCTATTGAAGTAAAGACCCGGCAAATCTAGGGCCGCCAAGTTTGACCGCGAAACATATCGATCGTAACGTTGCGATCGTTATGTTCCGGATCGTTTTCTCCGATCCGGACGCCGAGGCGCGTCGTTCCGCCGCACTCCAGATTCCGGCCCCGGACAGGTCGGCAAGCGGCCACGGCCCCGGGCCGTGGCCGGCCCCCCTCGTCCCGACGCACACTCCGGCGAATCCCACAAAGCCAATCCCACCTGAAGGGCGTAGGCATGACCGTGGAGAGAATCAACGACTGGACCCCTGCAGCCGTCGTCTTCGACTGCGACGGCACGCTGATGGACAGCGAGTCGCACTGGCACCAGGCCCGTGCGGAGGTGCTGCGAGGCTACGGACTCACGGCCGGACCGGAGTTCACGGCGCGCGCGGCCGGGTTGCACTACTCCGACTGCGGGCGGCTGATGGCCGAGACCGCCGGCGACCCCTCGCTGGCGCCGGAGCTGACCGACCGGCTGCTGGTGAGCTTCCGGGCGCTCGTCGACGCCGACCCGGTCCCGATGCCGGGCGCGGCCGAACTGGTCGGCCGGCTCAGCGGGTTCGTCCCGCTGGCGGTCGCCAGCAACTGCCCGCGCGACGTGATCGAGGCCGGACTCGGCGGCGCCGGACTGCTCGAACACTTCGAGCACATCGTGGTCCCGGCCGAGGGGATCGGGCCCAAGCCGGCGCCGGACGTCTACCTGACCGCCGCCCGGCTGTGCGGCGCCGAGCCCACCGACTGCCTCGCCGTGGAGGACACCTTCTGCGGCATCCGCTCGGCCGTCCTGGCGGGGCTGCGGGTGATCGGTGTCGGACCGAACCCCTCGGCCGAGGCGCGGGAGGCGGTCGACCTGTGGGTCGCCACCCTGGGCGAGCCGGGACTGCTCGACTGGGTCCGGCGCCGGAGCGCTCTCGCCCTCACCAGCTGAGCAGCCCTCGGCGGGGCGGCCCCCGGCCGAGCAGCGCCCGGCGGAGCGCAAGCCGGCCGGGGAGCCGGCTGGGCGCCACCCGGCCGGGGCCGGGCGGTCACGGGCCGGCGGGGGCCGGCTCGGGCCCGCACAGCGGATCGGGCCCGTCGAACGCGGTGTCGGTGGACGCGGTGTCGGTCGGCACGGTGTCGGCGGACGCGCTGTCAGCAGCGCTGTCACCGAGCAGCACGCCGTCCAGCGTCCGCGGCACCGCGTGCGCGGAGGCGAACAGCAGCGCGATGCCCACGGCGCCCGGGTCGGGCACTCCCGAGGCCCGTTCGCCGAGGTAGCTGGCCCGGCCGCGGCGGGCCCGCAGGGCCCTGGTCCGGCGGACGCCCGCCGCGGCCGCGGCGGCGGCCGCGGCGAGGCAGTCGTCCGGGCGGGCATCGGGAGTGCAGCCGCGCAGGGCCAGTGCGGCCGGGTGCAGGGCGTCGACGAGCGTCTTGTCACCCGGCCGCGCCTCCCCCACCCGCTGGACGGCCTCCAGCGCCGCCGTCGCTCCCCGGGCGAGGGCCGGGCCGGTCAGCGGGCCGGCGCCGACGGCCGCCGCCAGCTCCTGGAGCACCAGGCCGAACAGCGGCCCGCTCGTCCCGCCGACCTCGTCCAGGAAGGCGCCCGCCGCCGCGCCCAGCGGTACCGCCGCGGCCTGGCGCCCCGGCGGCAGCCGGTCCAGCGCGGCCAGGGCGCACCGCACGCCGGTGAGCAGGTTGACGCCGAAGTCGCCGTCCCCGGCGGCCTGGTCGAGCCGGGTGAGCTCCTCCTCGGTGACCGCGACGGTCTCGGCGAACCGTCGCATCCAGCCCGCCGTGAAGACGCCGTCGAAGGCCTTCGTGCCCGTCATCTCCTGACCTCCTGGTGACCGGGGGCCGGCGCCGATTGCGCGACCGGCCAGGCCGCCGTGTACGCGGGGGCGTCGAGCAGCGCGAGCGTCTGTTCGTCGGCGGCGAGCAGGGTGATCGAGAACCCCCGCATGTCGAGGGCGGTGACGTAGTCGCCGACCAGGCTGCGCGCCAGGCGGCGCCCGCCGGCGTCCAGGACGGCGGCCAGTTCGTACAGGACCGCGTACAGCTCCAGGCCGGTGGTCGCGCCCAGCCCGTTGACCAGCGCGACGAGGGGGGCGCGGGCCGGGCGCAGCGCCTCCAGCAGGCGCAGCGCCATCCGGCCCACCAGGACGGCCAGCGGTTCGCACTCCAGGGAGAGTTCGGCCCGTTCGCCGTGGATGCCGACGCCGAACTCGACCGTCCGGTCCGACACCTCGAAGGCCGGCCGGCCGGTGGCCGGGGAGGTGTGTGCGGCGCCGGCCACCGCGATGCTGCGGCAGCGCCCGGCCAACTCGGCTCCCAGCAGGGAGAGTTCCGCCAGTCCGAGGCCGAGGTCGGCGGCCGCTCCGAGGATCTTCTGCACCAGGACGGTGGCCGCCGTCCCGCGCCGGCCGGCGGCGACGGACTCGGACTCGGAGGCGAGGTCGTCGTCCACCAGGACCCTGGCGCACGGTATGCCCTGGCGGTGCAGCCGTTCGGCCGCGATGCCGAAGTTGATCCGGTCGCCGGTGTAGTTCTTCACGATGTGCAGGACGCCGTCCTCGCCGGCGACCGCGCGCGAGGCCTCGAAGATCTGCCGGTTGTGCGGTGAGGCGAAGATCCGGCCCGGGCAGGCGGCGTCGAGCATGCCCCGGCCGACGAATCCGACGTGCAGGGGCTCGTGCCCGGAGCCGCCGCCGGAGAGCAGTCCGACCCGGCGCCCGGGGGCCCGGTCACGGGCGCGGACGAATCCGAGGTCGGGGTCGTGGACGACGAGCGATGGGTGGGCCCGGGCGAATCCGGCGAGTGCGCTCGCCACCAGGGCGTCCTGATCGGTTTCGAGGTAAGGGGCCACGTCCGGCTCCGCTCGGTAGGGCGGCCGCGCTGCGCGCGATCGCCGATCACGTTCACCCATGCTTGGGCAGGCGCCCGCGCGCGGCAACCCGCAGACGGAAGTGCGCGAGGGCCCGGGACGGCCGCCCGGCGGGCGGTTCGGGGCCTTCGGGGCGCCGGCGCTTCGCAGGGGCGCGGCACCCACTCGGGTGATGTCGCGCCCGCCGGTCCGGCGGGCCCGGGCCCCGGGTTTCCCCCCGCTTCCGCACGGTCTCCCGGTGTCCGGGCCGTAATCCGTTCCCGGAGTTCCGGTGGCGGCCGGATGGTATCCGGAGTTTTGACATTCCGCTTAAAGTCATACAGTCTTCTCGGCATGTCTGACCGTCACCCGATCGAGTGCGCCGCCATCGAGCTGGCGCTGATCGGCGTGGCCGCGCACTGCGTTTCCGACAATCTCTGTCGCTGAATCCGCCTGTCCCGACGCGTAGCGGTGATCGCCGCCCCGGGACATCGCCCCTCCCTGCGGGCGCGGTGCCGCTCACTCTCCTCACGGCCTCACTGTCGCCCGCCTTCCTCCGTACACCATCGGTAGCGAAAGGCCCCCTTTCCGATGTCTCGAACCACCTTCACCCCCCGCCGCCTCGCCGCGGCGACCGTCACCGTCGCCCTGGCCGTCGGAGTCGCGGCGTGCGGACCGAAGGGCGACGGCGGTGGAAGCACCGGCAAGGACGCCGCACCGCAGCAGGGCGGCACCCTCACCGTCCTCAACCAGAACCCGCAGGACCAGTTCGACCCCGCACGGCTCTACACCTCCGGCGGCGGCAACGTGCCCTCCCTGGTCTTCCGCACCCTCACCACCCGCAACCGGGCCGACGGCGCGGCCGGCACCAAGGTCGTCCCGGACCTCGCCACCGACACCGGCACCCCCTCGGAGGGCGCGACGGTGTGGACGTACCACCTCAAGGACGGCCTGAAGTACGAGGACGGCTCGGCGATCACCACCGCCGATATCAAGTACGGCATCGAAAGGTCATTCGCCCCCGAACTCTCCGGCGGGGCGCCATTCCTGAGGGACTGGCTGGTCGGCGCCGCCGACTACCAGGGCCCGTACAAGGACGGCCGCGGTCTGGACGCGATCGAGACGCCGGACGAGAAGACCATCACCTTCCGCCTCAACAAGCCCGAGGGCGACTTCCCGTACCTGGCCACCCAGACGCAGTTCGCCCCCGTCCCGAAGGCCAAGGACACCGGGACGAAGTACCAGGAGCACCCCGTCTCCTCCGGCCCCTACCAGGTCGTCAAGAACGAGAACGACGGCGCACACCTCGTCCTCAAGCGCAACCCCAACTGGTCGGCGGCCAACGACGACCAGCGCAAGGCGTACCCGGACACCGTCGACGTGCAGTCCGGGCTCGACCCGGCGGTGATCAACCAGCGGCTCTCCGCCGGCACCGGCGCCGACGCGGCCGCCGTCACCACCGACACCAACCTCGGCCCCTCCGAGCTCGCCCAGGTGAAGGACGACAAGGCGCTCGCCGCCCGCGTCGGCACCGGCCACTTCGGCTACGTCAACTACCTGGCGTTCAACCCCAAGGTCAAGCCCTTCGACAACCCCAAGGTCCGGCAGGCCGTCGCCTACGCGCTCAACCGCACCTCGGTCGTCAACGCCGCCGGCGGCTCCTCGCTCGCCGAGGCCGCCACCACCTACCTGCCCACCCAGGAGACCTTCGGGTACACGCCGTACGACCCGTTCCCGGCCGGCGCCACCGGCAACCCGGAGAAGGCCAAGGAGCTGCTGAAGGAGGCCGGCTACCCGGACGGCCTGACCATCACGCTCACCCACTCCACCGAATCGGGCAAGGGCTACGGCCCGAACCTGGCCACCGCCGTCCAGGACGGCCTGAAGGCGGCCGGGATCACCGTCCAGCTCGACGCCCTGGACTCCACCAGGTACTCCAAGACGATCCACACCGTCAGCACCGAACCCGGCCTCTTCCTCTCCGGCTGGGGCGCCGACTGGCCCTCCGGCGGCCCGTTCCTCGCGCCGATCTTCGACGGCCGGCAGATCGTCACCGACGGCTACAACTTCAACTCCGCGCAGCTGGACGACCCGTCGGTGAACGACGAGATCGACCAGATCAACAAGATCACCGACCACGCCGAGGCCGCCAAGCGCTGGGGCGCCCTGGACAAGCGGATCGGCGACCAGGCCCTCACCGTCCCGCTGTTCCACCCCGTCTACAAGCGGCTGTCGGGCAAGGACGTCCGCAACATCGTCATCAGCGACTGGACCGGCGTGCTCGACATCTCCCAGGTCGCGGTCAAGTAGCGGGCGGGATCGGACGGATCGGTCAGACAACCATGGCTCCACAGGAACCCCGGGCCGGGGAGGCCCTCGCGGCCGCCCCGGCCGCCGGGGGCCGGACGGTGTGGCGGCGGCTGCTCGCACGGCGCGCCGTCCTCGCCGCCGGCCTCGTCATCGCCCTGCTCGCCCTGATCGCGGCAGCGGCACCGCTGCTCAGCGCGATCGAGGGCCAGGACCCCACCAGCTACCACAACGACCTGCTCGACTCGGCGGCCGGCGGAGTGCCCACCGGCTCCTTCGGCGGCGTCAGCGCCGAGCACTGGCTCGGCGTCGAACCCGGCACCGGGCGCGACGTGTTCGCCCGACTGGTCCACGGCGCCCGGATCTCGCTGCTCGTCGCCGTCGGCGCCACCCTCGTCCAGGTCACCATCGGCGTCCTGCTCGGCCTCGCCGCGGGCCTCGGCAGCCGGCTGCTCGACCAGCTGATCGGCAACACCACCGAGGTCATGCTCGCGCTGCCCTCGCTGGTCTTCGCCATCTCGCTGATGGCCGTCGTGCCCTCCGACTTCCCCCGCCCGCTCCTGCTGACCCTGGTCATCGGGCTGCTCGGCTGGGCCGGCACCGCCCGGCTGGTCCGGGCGCAGACGCTCAGCCTCCGCCAGCTCGACTACGTGGCCGCGGCCCGGCTCGCCGGCGCCACCCGCTGGCGGATCGCCCGCCGGGAGCTGTTGCCGTCCCTGGCCGCGCCCGTCATCACCTACGCCGCGGTGCTGCTGCCGTCCAACGTGATCGCCGAGGCCGGGCTGTCCTTCCTCGGCGTGGGCGTCAAGCCGCCGACCTCGTCGTGGGGCCAGATGCTCTCCGGCGCGACCACCTGGTTCCGCGCCGACCCGACGTACGTGCTGCTCCCGTCCGCACTGCTGTTCGCCACGGTGCTCGCCTTCACCGTGCTCGGCGACGCCGTCCGCACCGAGCTCGACCCCCGCGCGGCCTCCCGGCTGCGGGTCGGAACGGCGCGCGGCGCCGGCTCGTCGGGCAGCGGCTCGTCGGGCTCCGCATCGTCGGGCAGCGGCTCGTCGGACTCCGCCAGCCCCGGCCCGTCGGCCGCCACCGCCGCCGAGGAGGCCCCCGCATGACCCGCTTCCTGCTCCGCAGGGCCATCGGCATGGTCGGCGTCCTGCTCGCCATCTCGCTGATCGTCTACGCGGTCTTCTACATCGCCCCCGGCGACCCCGCCCAGCTGGCCTGCGGCGAGAAGTGCAGCCCCGCCCAGGTCCTCCAGGTGCGCGAACGCCTCGGCCTCGACGCACCGGTCTACCTCCAGTACGCCCACTTCCTCCAGGGCGTCGTCGCCGGCCGCGACTTCAGCGCCGGAACGGGCCTGCTGCACTGCCCGGCGCCGTGCCTGGGCGTCTCCTACCGCAGCGGCGAGCAGGTCACCGACATGATCGCCGCCCGGCTCCCGGTGACGGCCTCGCTGGCGCTCGGCGCGATGGTGCTCTGGCTGGCCCTCGGGGTCGGCACCGGGCTGCTCTCCGCGCTGCGCCGGGGCCGGCTCAGCGAGCGGCTGCTGACCGCGCTGACGCTGGCCGGCAACTCCATCCCGGTCTTCGTCATCGGCCTGGTGCTGCTCATCGTCCTGTGCGCCCAGCTCCAGTGGCTGCCGTTCCCGAGCTACGTACCGCTCACCGAGGACCCGCAGCAGTGGTTCTGGGGGCTGCTGCTGCCCTGGGTCTCGCTCGCGCTCATCGAGTCCGCCAAGTACGCCCGGCTGACCCGCTCGTCCATGCTGGAGACCCTCGCCGACGACCACATCCGGACCTTCCGGGCGTACGGCGTCAGCGAGCGGCGCCTGGTGACCAGGCACGCGCTGCGCGGCGCGCTCACCCCGGTGATCGCGCTCACCGCCATGGACCTCGGGACGATGTTCGGGTCCGCCGTGCTGACGGAGTCGCTGTTCGGGCTCCCGGGGCTCGGCAAGCTGCTGGTCAGCTCGGTCAGCCTGATCGACCTGCCGACCGTCGTCGGCCTCACCCTCGTCACCGGGTTCGCCGTGGTCCTCGCCAACGTCGTCGCGGACGTGCTCTACGCGGTGACCGATCGAAGGGTGGTCCTGACGTGAGCGCCGAACCCCTGGCTCCTCCCCTGGTCGACGTCCGGGACCTGGTCGTCGACTTCCCGGTCGGCGACGGGCACGTACGCGCCGTCGACGGCGTGGGCTTCACCCTGGAGGCCGGGCAGGCGCTCGGCATCGTCGGCGAGTCCGGGTCGGGCAAGAGCACCGTCGCCTACGGACTGCTCGGCCTGCACCGCGGCACCGGCGCCCGGGTCGGCGGCTCCGTCCGGGTCGCCGGCGTCGACGCCGTCACCGCCGAGGGCGACGAACTGCGGCGGCTGCGCGGCGGGTTGGCGGCCATGGTGTTCCAGGACCCGCTCTCCGCCCTCGACCCGTACTACGCGGTGGGCGACCAGATCGCCGAGGTCGTACGCGTCCACCGGGCCGTCTCCCGCCGGGCCGCCAGGGCCCGGGCCGTCGAGGTGCTCGGCCGCGTCGGCATCCCCGATCCGGCGCGTCGCTCGCGGTCGCGCCCGCACGAGTTCAGCGGCGGCATGCGCCAGCGGGTGCTGATCGCGATGGCCCTGGCCTGCGAGCCGCGGCTGCTGGTCGCCGACGAGCCCACGACCGCGCTGGACGTCACCGTCCAGGCCCAGATCCTCGACCTGCTGCACGAGTTGCGGGCCGAGACCGGGGCCGGGCTGGTCCTGGTCACCCACGACCTCGGGGTGGTCGCCGGGAGCGTCGACCGGGTGCTGGTGATGAAGGACGGCCGGGCGGTGGAACACGGCCCGGTCACCGAGGTGCTGGGCGCGCCGCGCGAGCCGTACACCCGCGCGCTGCTGTCGGCGGTGCCCCGGGTCGACGCTCCGGGCGCTCCGACCGGGCCTGCCAGGCCTGCCGGGCCTGCCGGAGGCACCGCCGCCGACGGAGCCGCCGGGCGCACCGACGGCGACGTCCTGCTCGAAGCCACCGACCTGCGCCGGGAGTTCGCGACCCGCGGCGGCCTCACCCGGCGCGCGGCCCCCGTGGCCGCCGTGGACGGCGTCTCGCTCACCGTGCGTGCGGGCGAGACGCTGGGCATCGTCGGCGAGTCCGGCTCCGGCAAGACCACGCTCGGGCGGATGCTGGTCCGGCTGCTGGAGCCGACCGGCGGCCGGCTGCACTACCGCGGCCGGGACATCGGAGCGCTCGGGGAGAAGGAACTGCGCCCGCTCCGGCGGGAGTTGCAGATGGTCTTCCAGGACCCGGTGTCCTCGCTCAACCCGCGCCGCAGCATCGGGGAGTCCATCGCCGACCCGCTGCGCATCGCCGGTGAGAGCGACGATCGCCGCATCCGCGCCCGGGTCGGCGAGCTCCTCGAACGGGTGGGCCTCGACGCCGACTGGTACCACCGCTACCCGCACGAGTTCTCCGGCGGACAGCGCCAGCGGGTCGGCATCGCGCGGGCGCTCGCGCCGCAGCCGCGACTGATCGTCTGCGACGAACCGGTCTCCGCACTGGACGTCACCACCCAGGCCCAGGTGGTCGCGTTGCTGGGCGAGTTGCAGCGCGACCTCGGCCTCGCGCTGGTCTTCATCGCCCACGACCTGGCCGTGGTCCGACAGGTGAGCGACCGGGTCGCGGTGATGCGGGCCGGGCGGATCGTCGAGCAGGGCGACGCCGACGCCGTGTACGACTCCCCCCAGCACGCGTACACCAAGGGCCTGCTGGCGGCCGTGCCGGTGCTGGACCCCGTCGAGGCGACCGCCCGGCGCACCGCCCGGCTGGCATCCGCCGGGGCCTGACCGGCTCCCTGACCGATCCCCTGACCGGCTCCCGGCCGGGGCCCGCACCTCACCGGTGCGGGCCCCGGCCGGAGTGCTCAGCTCAGGCAGCCGACGTGTGCCAGGGCCCGCTTGAGCAGCGCCCCCTGACCGCCGGGCATGTCCTGCTGCACCAGCGGGGAGGCGGCCTCCTGCGGGCTGAACCAGACCAGGTCGAGCGCGTCCTGGCGCGGCCGGCAGTCGCCGACCACCGGCACGACGTACGCCAGCGACACCGCGTGCTGGCGCGGGTCGTGGAACTCGGTGATCCCCAGGGTCGGGAAGTACTCGGCGACCGTGAACGGTTGCAGCGAGGCGGGGATCCGGGGCAGCGCCACCGGGCCGAGGTCCTTCTCCAGGTGCCGCAGCAGGGCGTCGCGGATCCGCTCGTGGTGCAGCACCCGGCCGGAGACCAGCGTGCGGCTGACCGTCCCGTCCGGTCCGATCCGCAGCAGGAGACCGACCTGGGTGACCTCGCCGGCGTCGTCGACGCGGACCGGCACGGCCTCGACGTACAGGATCGGCATCTTGGCGCGGGTGGTCTCCAGCTCCTCGGGGGCGAGCCAGCCTGGCGTGGTTTCCGTCATGTCAGCCATTCGCCGATCGTACGTTCCCGGGCCCCGTCCGCGCCGGGCGCCCCGCCCGTCACACCGTCGAGCGCCGACCCGCCGCACCGCTCTGCCGCACCGGTCTGCCCGGAGGTGCCCCACCAGAGCGCCCGGAACCGCGCTCGACGGGCACTTGAGGAATCCAGCCCCCGCCCCTCGGCCCAACTAGGGTGCGACGCGTCCGCCCCACCATTCCGTCGACCCGAACAAGCAGCCGAATGACGCCCACCCGAGCGGACGCTCCGCGCCCGAGAGGAGAACCGCCATGCACCTCAAGGTCCTCGGCCCCCTCACCGCCGACCTCAACGGCATCTCCGTCGTCCCCACCGCCGCCAAGCAGCGCCAGATCCTGGCCCTCCTCGCGCTCTACCCGAACCGCATCCTGCCCACCGCCACCCTGATCGAGGAGATCTGGGGCGACGACCCGCCCAGACAGGCGCTCACCACCATGCAGACGTACATCCTGCAACTGCGCCGCCGGATCACCCACGGCCTCGGGCCGACCCCGCACATCACCGCCAAGGACATCCTGACCACCCGGCACGGCGGCTACCAGCTCACCACCCACCCGGACAACCTCGACGTCCACACCTACAGCCTGCTCACCACCCAGGGGCAGCACGCCTTCAACCACGGCCACGACCACCAGGCCGCCACCCACTTCCGGCAGGCCCTCGCGCTCTGGCACGGCCCGGCCCTGGTCGACGTGCGGCCCGGGCCGATCCTCGCCATCGAGATCATGCGCCTGGAGGAGAGCCGCCTGATCACCCTGGAACGCCGCATCGACACCGACCTGCGGCTCGGCCGGCACAACGAGCTCATCCCCGAACTCACCCACCTCACCCACCAGCACCCGCACCACGAGGGCCTGCACGCCCAGGCCATGGTCGCGCTCTACCGGGCCGGCCGGCAGACCACCGCCCTCGCCACCTACCACCACCTGCGGCACCGCCTCACCACCGAGCTCGGCATCCAGCCCTCCCCGCACCTGCAACACCTGCACCACGCGATCCTCACCCTCGACCCCACCCTCAACACCCCGACCACGGCCCACCCGACCACCTACAACCTCTACCCGGCCTGAGCTCCCGCCCCGACCACCCCACCGACCCCCGACCACCGACCACCCACCACCGGCCCGAGCTCCCAGCCCGCCCTCACCCCCAGGACCCGCCATGACCACCGCACCCGAGCAACCTCTCGCCCTGATCACCGGCGGCACCCGCGGGATCGGCCTCGCCATCGCCCGCGAGCTCGGCAGCCGCGGCCACCGCCTCTTCATCTGCGCCCGCACCGGCCCGCACATCACCGAGGCGCTGGCCACCCTGCGCGGCGAGGGCCACCAGGCCGACGGCGCCACCTGCGACGTGCGCGACCCCACCCAGGTCAGCGCGCTGATCCGGCACGTGGTGGCCGAGCACGGTCCGATCACCGTGCTGGTCAACAACGCCGGCCGCACCGGCGGCGGGCCGATCGCCACCACCACGGACGACCTCTGGTACGACGTCATCGACACCAACCTCAACGCCGTCTTCCTCGTCACCCGGGAGACCCTCAAACACGGCCACCTCACCGGCACCGCGCACCCGCGGATCATCAACATCGCCTCCACCGCCGGGAAGCAGGCCGTCACCCTCGGCGCCCCGTACACCGCGAGCAAGCACGCCGTGATCGGCTTCACCCGGGCACTCGCCAAGGAACTGGCCCCGACCGGCACCACCGTCAACGCCATCTGCCCGGGCTACGTGAACACCCCGCACACCACCCGGATCCACCACGAGTACGCCACCGCCTACAACACCACCCCCGAGACCATCCACCAGCACTTCCAGACGCACATCCCGCTCGGCCGCTACACCACCCCGGAGGAGGTCGCCTCGCTGGCCGGCTACCTCACCTCCCCGACCGCCGCCAGCATCACCGCCCAGGCACTGAACGTCTGCGGCGGCCTCGCCACCCAGTAACCCCGGCGCAACCCTGGCCGGCCCACGGGAAGGAACCGGGCTCCGGTGCCCGCTGATCAGCGATGACGAACCGTCACTTCTCCAGCGCACCCGTCACCCTGCTGGTGGCCGGCGCCCCGTCGCCCGAGCCCTGCCTGCCCGCCGCCCGCCCGCCGAGACGGCTCGACACCGGCGCGGTCAACGCCGCGCTGGCCCGCACCGCCACCCGCCGGTGGCGGCCGCCACAGCCGCGCGGGGCCGGCCGGCCCCCGGAGTTCCTGCTGGTCGAACTGCAGCAGACGTACGAGGCCGACGTGCTGCGCGCCGCCCTGCGCGCCGTCGCACCGGAAGGCCGGGCAGCAGACGGGGCCCGTCCCACGCCCCAGGACCGGGCGGACGCGCTCTGGGAGCGCACGGTGGACGGCCCCGACGGACTCGACCGGGTCCTGGCCGACCTCGGACGCGCCCTCGCCGCCGGGGCACGGCTGCGCGCCGTCCTGGTCGAGGACCGCCAGGGCGGCCTCCGGCGCCTGTTCGTCGGCATCGCCGCCGGACCGTCCGCGCGCGCCGCCGAACTCGTGGAACGGCTGCGGGAGGCACTGGCGCACCCGCCGGAGCCCGTCACCGTGCCGACCAGCGCGCTGCAACGGGAGATGCTGCGCCAGGTCATCGGGCGCGCCGACCACGGCGGGCGGCACGTCGAACAGCTGTCCTGGAACTGGCACGGGCCGCTGGACACCGACCGGTTCACCGCCGCCTGGCAGTCCGTGTTCGACCACGAGACGGTGCTGCGCGCCGCCTTCGACTGGGACGACACCGCCGGCGACCCCTGGATGGTGCTGCACGAACGCGCCGACCCCGACGTCACCCGGCACCCGCACGGCGCGATCGGCTGGGACGACCTCCTGGAAGCCGACCGGCACCGCGGCTTCGACCTGCGCCGACCCGCTCTGCTGCGCGCCACCCTGCTCGACTCCGGCCCGCAGGACCAGGACGACGGACCGGCCACCCGGGTCCTGCTCACCTACCACCACGCGATGCTCGACGGCTGGAGCGTGCGGCTGCTCCTCCAGGCCTTCTACCGCGCCTACCTGACCGGCGGCGTCCTGCCCGGCGGCGAGCGCCGCCCCGACGTCCGCGACCACGCCCACTGGCTCGACGCCCAGGGAAGCGACGCCGCCCGGCAGTTCTGGGCCACCCGGACCGCCGCCAGCGCCGTCCTCCCGCTCGCCCCCGACCCGACCCGGCGCGGCAGCGGACGCACCCGGCGCCGGCTCACCCCGTACGAGGCGGTCCGGCTGCGCGGCTGGGCGGCCGCCTGGGGGGCGGGCGAGAGCAGCGCCCTCCAGGCCGCCTGGGCGCTGCTGCTCTACCGCGCGGCGCAGTCCCACGAGCAGCGCCCACCGGCCCGGGCGGTACGGGTCGGCTTCGCGGTGACGGTCTCCGGGCGGGGCATCCCGCTGGACGGCATCGACCGACTGCCCGGCGCGCTGCGCAACCCGCTGCCGATCTCCGTCCGGGTCCACCCGAGCACGACGGTGCCGCAACTGCTCGCGGCCCTGCGCGACGACGTGCTCGACCTCGCCGCCTACGAGTGGATCTCGCCCGGACAGGCCCACCGCTGGAGCGCCACCCCGCGCGGGCAGCGGCCGCACAGCCTGGTCGTCCTGGAACACCAGCCGACCGCCCCGCACCACCTGCGGCTGGAGACCGACCTGGCCGCGCACGGCATCCACGTGGAGAACCCCGTGCCGACCGGCACCTTCACCTCGTACCCGATCACCCTCGCCGCCCACTACGACGCCACCGGCGGACTCGTCCTCACCACCACCCACGACCGCGCCCTGCTCGCCGACCGGGACGCCGTCGAACTCCTCAGCCAGAGCGCCCACCTGCTGCGCACCTTCCCCGACCTGCCGAGCGGCCTCAGCACCTCCGAGTTGCTGCGCTCCACCCTCGCCGGACACCCGGCGCCCCGACCCGGCGGGCCCGCCGACCACCCGCCGGGCCCGGACGCACCGGCGGACGCACCGACGGACGGCCCGGCCGTCCGGCTGGAGGTGCTGCGCCGGGCCGCCCGCCCGGGCGCGGGCTGGGTACTGCTGCTGCCCCCGCCCGACGCCCCGCACACCCGCTACCCCGGCACCGCACGCGGCTGGCCGGGGCCGCAGGCCCTCGGCGTGCTCCGCCCGGCCGCCGGCCCGCCGTCACCGGCCGCCTACCGCCCGGTCCTCGCCCCGCTGCTGGAGTCCCCGGCCCCGGTCGCCCTGGTCGCCGCGCCCGGCAGCGGCGTCACCGCCTACGAGGTCGCCCGGCTCGGCCCGCCGGCCCGCCCCCCGCTGGTCGTCCTGCTCCCCGACGACGCCGCCCCGTCCGACCTGTTCGCCCTGGCCCCCCTCCTCGGCGGCCCGCCCCCGCCGTGACGCGCCGCTGGCAGCCGTACCGTGAGGCATGGCCCGCTTCGTCCTGACCCGCCGTTCGCCCCTGCCCCCGGCAGTCTGCTGGGAGCGGCTGACCGCCTGGCCCCGGCACGGGGACCGGGTGCCGTTCACCCGGGTCACCGTGGTGCGGGGCGGTGGCGGGCGGGCGGGGGACGCCATCCTGGCCCGGACGGTCATCGGACCGTTCCGGTTCGACGACCCGATGGAGATCGTCGACCTGACCGCCCCTGCGGCCGGGCGCGACGGGCTGTGCCGGCTGGAGAAGCGGGGCCGGCTGGTGCTCGGCTGGGCCGAACTGCGTGTGCGGGCCCCCGGTCAGGACGCCGGGCAGGCCGGGGAGACCGGCGGATCCCAGGTGAGCTGGACGGAGGAACTCCGGGTCGCTGGCCTGCCCGCGCTGTTCGACCCGCTCGTGGCCCGCGCCGGGCGCCTGGTCTTCGGCCGGGTGCTGGACCAGCTGCTGGAGCCGGAGGCGGCGGCTACGGCCTGACGTCGCGCCAGAGCCGGTCCTGCCGGCGGACGTATCCGCGCGGGTCGGCGTCGACCGTGACGCGGTCGTGCTCCGCCGGCGTCTGGTGACGGTCCCGACCAGTGGCGCCGGATCAGCCGATGGCGTCGGGTCGGCCGCCTACGCCGACAGGATCCGCCGCAGGACTTCCCGCAACTCGGTGTCGTCGGCGGGCGGGTGGGGCGCATGCCAGGCGATGTGGCCGTCGGGGCGGGTGAGGAGAGCGCCCGTGGCGGGGAGGCCGGAGAGGCCGGGCCAGTCGGCGGCGGGCAGTGGCCGCAGCACGACGGGCAGGCCTGCCGCCGCGGCAGTGTCGGCCTGGCGTTGCCAGGCGGGGTCGCCGGCGGCTGTGAGCAGGGTGAAGCCGGGGCCGACGAGGTCGAGCGTCGACGTAGCCCCGGGGAGTCCGGCCGGGCGCAGGTGCGGGAGCCGGCCGCCGGGCCCGCCGTCGGGGTGCTCGCCGTCCGGGTCCAGCGGCGGGCGGGCGGGGGCGTCGGGGTCGGCGTGGACGGCGGTGGAGCGGTAGGCCGCGGTGAGCAGCAGCTCGTCATCGATCCGGTAGCCGGTGCGGGCACGGGAGTTGGCGAGGGACAGGTCGATGACCTGTCGGGCGACGGGGCGGCGCTCGGCCTGGTAGGTGTCCAGCAGCGCCTCGCCGGCCGACCCGGCCACGACAGCGGCGAGCTTCCAGGCCAGGTTGTCGGCGTCGCCGATGCCGGTGTTCATGCCGTGCCCGCCGGTGGGGGGCGTCACATGGGCCGCGTCTCCCGCGATCAGGACCCGTGACCGGCGGTAGGTGTCGGCGAGTCGGGCGTCCAGGCGCCAGGTCTGGGTGTCCCGGACCGTGACGTCGAGGTCGGGCAGTCCGGCGGCGTCGCGCACCAGCCGGGCCAGCTGCCGGTGGTCGCCGAGGAGGTCGGCGAGGTCGGCGCGCCCGGGGTCGTAGGGGTGCTGGTAGATCCAGTGCCGGTCGTTGTCCACGGCCAGGAAGCCACCGCGGCCGGGCTCGGTGAGGAAGTAGGACGCGCTGGCCCGGTCGGCGACGACCTCGCCGAGCGGCGCCTCGAAGCGGATGCTGAGGAAGTGGCCGAGGCCGGTCGGCCCTGCCATGGCGATCCCGGCGCCGGTGCGGACGGTGCTCGCCGCGCCGTCGCAGCCGATCAGCCAGTCGGCGCGCACGGTGTGCCGGTCGCCGGTGGCCCGGTCCTCCAGCATCGCGTGCACGCCCTCGCCGCCGCCTGCGGCTGTGGTGGCAGCGGCAGTCTCGGCAAGCGAGAGCAGCCGGGTGGCGAACCGCACGCCGTCCGGGGCGAGTTCACGGGCCCGGCGCAGCAGCACGGCCTCCAGGGCGTCCTGCGAGCAGACGAGCCCCGGCGACGGGGTGCGCTCGGCGCCGCCGTCCGGGGCGCCGGCCACGCCGGTGCGTACGAAGTCCGGGTCGACGAGGTCGCGGCCGCGGTAGAAGAAGACGTGCGAGGCCGGGAGCCCGGCCTGCCGGATGTCGGCCTCCAGTCCGAGCCTGCGGAAGATCTCCATCGAACGCGCGGACACGCCACGGGCCTTGGGGTGGCGGGAGGTGCCCTGGTGCGCCTCGACGAGCAGGTGCGGCACGCCGTACCCGGAGAGCAGGAGCGACATGGTCAGGCCGACCGGGCCTGCGCCGACGATCAGGACGGGCGTCGTTGCCGGGAATCGCATACCACTCCTTCGTAACGCCTAATATTGGATTTCGACGTTACCATGGGGTGCGCAAACGATCGGAAGGGGCACACCCATGACCCAGGACCACGACGGCGGCAACCCCCGCGGCCTCCACTTCGTCACCGAGCTCGCGAACACCGTCCGCGCCGAGCCCGAAGCGGGCGCCGCCGACCTGCAAGCCCTCCTGGAACGCCACGGAGGCCCGCCCTTCCGCCTCACCGACGCCGACGCCCGCGAACTGCGCGAGGCCACCGCCCCGCTGATCGGCATCCTCGCCCTCCACGACGAGGACGAGGCGGCAGAAGCGATCAACACCCTGCTCGACCGCTACCCGGCCCGCCCCCGCCTCGTCCGCCTCCCCGGCCGCCCCTGGTCGATGCACACCCAGGCGCCCCCGTCCGCCGGCCTCACCCACTGGCTGCTCTCCACCTCCGCCCTGGCCCTCGGCCTGTGGCTCAGCGAGCGCGGCACCTGCGCCTGGGGAGAGTGCGCCGCCCCCGACTGCGACCGGTTCTTCATCGACACCGGCCGCCGCACCCCGCAGCGCTTCTGCACCCCGCGCTGCGCCACCCGGGTGCGGGTCGCCGCCCACCGGGCCCAGCGCGCCACCGGCTGACGGCCCGCCCGCCAAGAATGGCACCCTGATCCCAAGCAGCCCGGTCCAGCAGGAAACCAGCAGCTTCCCGACGAAGTCCGACTGTCCGCCGCCGCCTACCCGGCCACGACGCGTGGCGGTGAGTGATCAACGTGGTGCACCGGCCATGGGAACGACAGCCGGGGCCTCACCCGTTCGAGTGAGGCCCGGCGGCCGGTCACGTGGCACGGCTGCACCGTCGGCATGATCGCGGAGGACTACGGACGAGAAGCTGCCCGACGCGCAGCGTGCACCGGCACGTTCCGAAGGTCGACAGCGACGTGCAACGGCGGCTCCTCATCCGAGGCCTTCCCACCGCTGGTGATCGAGCCGATCACGATGAAGTTCCCAGGGGCAGACGCGGGCGGGGACCGGACTGACTCGGGGAACACGGCGCGTACCTCGCGGTCTGCTCGAAGTAGGCGAAGGTCGACCCTCCACATGTCCGCGTCACTACACTCTGCCGCATGACTGAAGATCAGAAAGTCCTTCTGCAGGCAGATCTGTTGACCACGGATACCTACGAGGCTCACGGCTACAAACCGGAGGGGACAGGGACTGCCCTGTCGTACACCTCGACCCGGGTGTGCGTCCCGGCCTACAACGGGTACGACTCCGAATCACCTGAGAGCGCCGGCATGCGGCTCTCGGCGTACCTGGCCTCCGGGTTCCACTACGACGGGCGGCTGGCCCCTGAACGGCTGGGTGACGCGAGCTCGGATGACGAGAGGCCGGATGAGCCGGGCTACGGCTTCGACCTGGTGGGCATCCCCGCGACTGCGTACGACCGCATCGTCTTCGGACACCTGGCGGTGCTCGGCGACGTCGAGCCGCAACAGCCGCAGGTAGCCGCGGTCAGGGACGGCTGGAACTCGCAGACCGACGGGCAGGAGCCGATCGGTTCGGGGCACGTCGTACCCGTTGACCCCTTCGGTGACCTCGGCGTGACACGGAACGTGGACCTGCCGGCCTCGGACCGCCGGGACGCTTCCTACAAGACGTTCCTGGCGTACTACAACCAGGAGGCTGCGTCCGGCGTGCTGGGCGGCCTGCGCAACCTGCAGCAGCGTGCGAAGCGTGCGGGCCACAAGCTGGAGCTCGCGTTCAGCATCACCGATGCCGGACCCTCGGGCACTCTCGCCTCTGTGGCCGGCGACGCGCAGAAGCGGGCCGCCTTCACCGCCGGCGTCGTCGACTTCTTCAACCGGTTCCCCATGTTCAGTGAAGTGGAGCTGGCCTGGGACAGCGTGGACGGGAAGGCTCGCACTCTCCCGGACGCGGCCACGCGAGACGCCTACGCCCTAGTCGTGAGGGAACTGCGGCAAGCCTGCGACAGGGCCTTCGGGACAAGGAGGCGCAAGTCGATCAGCATCGCGGTTCCCGCCGCCGGGATCGACGACCTGCGTGCCGCGCGCCTGGGAGACCTCGTGCGTGTTGGCCTGGACTCTGTCTCCCTCAAAGCCGTCGACTTCTTCCGGGGCGGAGAGAAGGAGCCGCTTGGCCACCTTGCCAACCTGACGTCCCGGAACCCGGACCAGGTGTCGGCGCAGAAGCTGGTCGAGTACCTCGTCCAGGAAGAAGGCATCCACCCAGGGAAGATCCACCTCGGGTATGCGTGCTACGGCCGTGCTGTCACCAACGCGGACCCCGCCACCGGGACGCACGCCGGCACGTCGGCCGCGCTGGGAACGTTCGCCCACGGCGTCGTCGGCTTCTATGACGCCGTCGCCAACTACCTCGACCTGGAGCACGGCCGGGCCGCCGGGAAGAACGGCTTCGCCCTGCTGACCGACCAGGAGGCCGACGCCGACACACTCCTGGCCAACGGCCACTACATCTCGCTCGACACCCCGCGCAGCGTCATGCGCAAGGGCAAGTTCGCCGCCACGACCGGTCTCGGCGGACTGTGCGCATGGTCGGCCCATCAGGACAACGGCCTGCTGGCCAACGCCGCCCGGGAGGGCCTCGGATACGTCGCGGCACCGAGCCGAGAGTTCATCCCCATGGCCCCCCTGTACAACCCCGGCGCCTGAGTCCGGTCGGGAATCTCCGTTCCTTTCCTCTCGACTGCTGCTGTCTGACTGGACGAAGCAGTGCGGTCACGACCTTCTTGTCCGGGAGGCCGGGGCGCCCGTACGGACACCCCGGCCTCCCGGTCCACCTGCGCCGGCATCCGAAGACGGCAAGGAAGAGCACAGTGCACGCCCGAAGTACGTGCCACAGGGCTTCTTTCCACCAGTACAGGTGTACCTCGACGCGCTCGCCGCCCATGACCCCGGCGTGTTCCGGGCCCGAGCACCGTACCGAGTGGCCCCGCGGCCCGCGCAGGCTCTAGTCGGGTCGCGAGCGCGGGCCGGGTCGGCTGGGCTCAGCTCGTTGTGACGCTGGCGACCTTGTTGACGTTGCCGTAGGTGGTCCACACCTTGTTGTCGGGGCCGGTGGTGAGGTAGCTCGGCCCGGCGTTCGCGGTGGGCGGGCTGTACTGGGTGACGGTGCCTGCGGGGGTGATCTTCCCGACCTTGTTGTTGCCGGGCTCGGTGAACCAGAGGTTGCCGTCCGGGGCGCTGGTGATCTCCCCAGGCGCGCTGACGTTGTACTGGGTGATGGCGCCCGAGGGGGTGATCTTCCCGATCTTGTTGGCGCCGTACGCGGTGAACCACACGTTGCCGTCCGGGCCGCCGGTGATCCCCTGCATGTAGGACTGCCAGGTGATGTTGGGCACGGTGTACTTGGTGGTGACGCCCGCGGTGGTGGTCTTCATGAGGCCGCTGTTGTTGGGAGCGGTCCACCACAGGTTGCCGTCCGGACCGGTGGTGATCTCACCCGGGTAGTAGGCGATGGCGTACTCGGTGATGACGCCGGACGGGGTGATCTTCCCGATCTGGTAGTTGTTGCAGTCGATGAACCACATGTTGCCGTCCGGCCCGGCGGTGATGCCGTTGGGCTCGGGCGAGTTCTGGCCCTGGGGCAGGTTGTACTCGGTGATGGCGCCGGCGGGGGTGATCTTCCCGATCTTCTGGCCGTCGTACTCGGTGAACCAGACGTTGCCGTCCGCTCCGCCGGCGATCGCGGTCAGGGTGGCGTTCTGGGTGGGCACCTGGTACTCGGTCACGGTCCCCGCCGTGGTCATCTTGGCGACGTTACCGACACCCGGCTCAAGGAACCACAGGTTGCCGTCCGCCCCCTTGGTGATGGCACCCGGGCTGTTGGGCGTGTTGTGCTCGGTGAAGGTCACCGCCGCGGTGGCGGGCGAAGCGCACAGGACCACCATCGCCACCGCCAACGACCCGACGGTCCGCTTCTTCCCACGCTTCATGGACTCCACGCTCACGGCTGTCTCTCTTCTTCTGGCACTGTTCCCGATCCGGGATCAGCGTCAGCAAAGCGCACCCCAACGCCACGAAACGGCACAACATGCGCATTTCACTCACATGGGCGCCATATCGAACATGCAGCGAAAGCATCGAATCTCCGATTGATGAAGCCCCAGGCCGAGGCCGTTCGCAGCATCCGATGAATGTTGCATCGGATGCAATACCGCTCGTCAGTCCAGGTAGATGCCGGCGAAGGTGCGCCGAGAGGGCTGGGTTCAGTCCAGGGTGGGGTGGGTGAGGGTGTGCCAGGCGGTGTAGCCGCCGAGGAGGTCGGAGACGTCGGTGTGGCCGTGGTGGCGCAGCAGGCTGGCGGCGATGGAGGAGCGGTGGCCGCCGGCGCAGTGGACGACCAGGGGGTGGTCGGTGGGGATCTCGTCGAGGCGGCTGGGGAGTTCGGTCAGGGGGATGTGCAGGGATTCTTCGATGGAGCCGGTTTCGCGTTCGCCGCAGGTGCGGACGTCCAGGACGGTGGGGGGCTGTTCGTCGGCGAGTGCGGTGCGGAGTTGGTCGGCGGTGAGGCGGCTGGCGGGGGTGAGGTCGTCGGCGAGGGCGGGCAGGGCGTTGTCGGGGTTGCTCAGGTAGCCGGCGATGTGGTCGAAGCCGATGCGGGCGAGGCGGGTGATGACCTCGGCCTCGCGGTCCTGCGGGGCGATGATCGCAAGGTTGCCGTCGGGGGTGAGGACGGTGCCGGCCTGTTCGGCGAAGCGGCCGTCGACGGGGACGTTGATGGCACCGCGGAGGTGTCCGGCGCCGAACTCCTGGGGACTGCGGGCGTCGAGGACGACGGCGCCTGCGGTACGGGCCTCCTTGAAGCCCTCGGGGCACAGGGGGCGGGCGGGGTTGGTGCGGTCGAGCAGCGGGTGATCCTGCCGGTTGAGGGCGGCGTCGTGGCCGAAGTAGGCGGGGGCCACGGACTGGCCGGCGGTGACGATGCGGACGAAGGTGTCCTGGTCCATGGGCTGGCAGGCGTAGTTGGTGGCGCGCTCGCGGCCGATGGTGGACCGCTTCTCGGTGGAGAGGTTCTTGCCACAGGCGGAGCCGGCGCCGTGGGCGGGGAAGACGAGGGTCTCGTCGGGCAGAGCGAGCAGCTTGCGGTGGACGCTGTCGTACAGCATGGCGCCGAGTTCGTCGGCGGTGACGCCGGACGAGGCGAGCAGGTCGGGGCGGCCGACGTCGCCGATGAACAGGGCGTCGCCGGTGAGCACGCCGTACGGGACGGTGTCGTCGGGCTGCTCGTAGACCAGGATGCTGATCGATTCCGGGGTGTGGCCGGGGGTCTCCATGATTTGGAGGGCGACGTCGCCGAGTTCGATCCGTTCGCCGTCGGCGAGCTTGCGGATCGGGTACTCGGTCTCGGCCCGGCGGCCGTAGCCGATCCAGGCGCCGGTGCGGTCGGCCAGTTCGAGGTGGCCGGCGAGGAAGTCGGCGTGGAAGTGGGTGTTGATGACGGCCTCGACGGTCAGGCCGCGGGCCTCGGCATCGGCGACGTACTCGTCGACGTCGCGGCGGGGGTCGACCACGACGGCGCGGCCGGTGCGCTCGTCGGCGATCAGGTACGAGGCCTGGGAGAGGCAGTCGAGGTAGAACTGGGCGAAGTACACGGGGAACCTCCTGGGCGGCGTCGGGCGCCTCGGCGTGATTTCGATACCCCCACCGGTATATGTGCCAGCATGCCGCCCCACGGTTGATACGGGGCGGGGTATCGCCAAACGAGGTCGATAATACCCCCAGGGGTACTATGGTGGACATTGCGCGGGACCGGCCGTCGCCACCGGAGACGGGTGGCGCCAAGGAGGCGCTCACACCCCCCGGCGAGCCGGCCCACGCCACACCAGACCATCGGAGAACCGCATGCCCCCGCTGTCGCCCAACCCCGGGCAGACCACCCCCGCTCAGGCCCACCAGCTCGCCCGCGCCGGCGCAGCCGTCCTGCTCGACGTCCGGGAGCGCGGCGAGTTCACGGCCGGCCACGCCCCCGGCGCCCTCCACCTGCCGCTGATCGCCCTGGCCGCCCGCGAACCGCTCCCGCCCGAGGCGGGCGGACGGCTCGTCCTGGCGATCTGCCACTCGGGCAACCGCTCCGCACGGGCGGCGCAGCTGCTCGCCGAGCGCGGCGTCGAGGTGCTGAACGTCGTCGGCGGCATGACCGCCTGGAAGCACGCCGGACTGCCGGTCACCACTCCGGGCGACAGCAGCAGCGGCGGGAACTCCAGGGACGCCGGGGACGCGATATGACCGCGCTGCTCCTGGCGCTGGCCGCCGGGGCCGTGGTCGGCCTCGCCCTCGGCGGCCTCGGCGGGGGCGGCAGCATGCTCGCCGTCCCCGCGCTGGTCTACCTGCTCGGCTTCAGCCCGGCCCTGGCCACCACCGCCGCCCTGGTGATCGTCGCCGCGACCTCGCTGACCGGCCTGCTCGCGCACGCCCGGGCGGGCCGGGTCCGCTGGCGCACCGGCGCGCTGTTCGCCGCCGCCGGGCTGCCCGCCGCCACGGCCGCCGGGGCGCTCTCGGCGCACCTGCCCGGGGCGCTGCCGACCGGCGCGTTCGCGGTGCTGGCCGGACTGGCCGCCTGGCGGATGCTGGTCCCGCCCAAGGCCGCTCCGCAGGAACGCCCTGCCGCCGGGTGGGGCCGCTCGACGGCGACCGGCGCCGGGCTCGGCGCGGTCACCGGGCTGCTGGGTGTCGGGGGCGGGTTCCTCGCCGTGCCCGCGCTGGTCTCGGTGCTCGCCTTCACCATGGCCGAGGCGGTGGGCACCAGCCTGCTGGTGATCACCGCCAACGCGCTGGCCGCTCTGCTGCCCCGGCTCGGCGCGACCGGCGCCATCGACTGGGCGGTGGCCGCCCCCTTCACTGGGGCTGCGATCCTCGGCGCCTGGGACGGCAAGCGGCTCGCCGACCGGCTCAGCGGGCGCACCCTGCAACGGGCCTTCGCGTTCGCCCTGCTCGGCGTGGCCGCGCTGATGCTGGTCACCGCCCTGCACTGACGCCGGTCACCGCACCGCGCTGACGCCGGGCGGCCCCGGCTCCCGGCGCGCGCACCCGGAGGGCGAGTCCGGAGGGCGGCAGCCGACCGTGCGCCGACCGTTGACGCGGCTCGGATGGGCATGTGACATTGCACATGTCACCCGGCGCCGCTCAAGGGATTTGAACGTTCAAACCCCTGCCCGCGCACGCCGCCCCGCCCCCTGACGCACCGCCACCCGTCCGACAGGAGAGCCCCCATGCCCCCCACCCGCGCCCCGCGCCGCCGACCGGTCCGCGCCCTGCCCTCGGGCTTAGCGGTTCTGGCCGTACTCGCCGTCCAGGCCGTCGGCGCGGGACCGGCCCGAGCCGACGGCGCGGCCCCGCTGGTCGACGGCGGCGGCTACGTCCTCGGCTCCGCCCTGGACGGCAGCTGCCTCGGCCCGCAGTACGCGCAGTCGGCGGCCGGCACGCCCGTCGTCGGCGCGGCCTGCCAGGGGCTGCTCAGCCAGCGCTGGCAGCTGCACCGCACCACCGACGGCTACCGGCTGGTCAACGCCGCGAGCGGACGCTGCCTGACCCTCGACGGCACCGGGCGGCACCCCGGCACGGCCGACTGCGGCACCGACCCCGCCGCCGAGACCTTCGCCATCTCCCCGGCACCGGGCGGGAGTCACACCCTGGCCGCGCACGGCGCCTGCCTCACCACGGCAGGCGACCGCAGGCAGAACAGCGCAGCAGACCGCGAACAGGACGGCGCCGCCGAGCGCGAGCAGAGCAGCGCCGCCGACCGCCGGCGCTGCGACGCCCGGCCCGCCCACCGCTGGACCCTCACCCGCAGCGAACCGCTCACCCTCACCGACCCCGGCTTCGAACAGGGCACGAACGGCTGGACGTTCACCGACCACACCGGCGTCGCCACCAACAACCCGCACGGCGGCACCCGCCTCGCCTACCTCGACGCCGGCTCCGGCCACCGGATCGCCCAGCAGGTCACCGCCGTCACCGCCGGCAGCTACGACCTGTCCGCCTGGATCGCCACCGGCGGCGCCGGCGGCACCTTCTCGGTCAGCGTCAACGGCACCGTGGTCCGCTCGCTGACCCTGCCCGAGCAGCCCGTCTACGCGAAGTACACCCTGCCCCGGGTGCACGTCGCGGCCGGCGACCGGCTCACCCTCGGCATCGGATCCTCCCCCACCGGCTGGGTCAACGCGGACGACGCCGTCGTCGCCCCGTCCGCCCCCAGCGACCCGAGGATCAGCTCCTCGGACCCGGAGGTCGTCGCCCTGTTCGACTGGGCCAAGACCAAGGCCAACAGCTGGGTGCAGCAGGCCGGCACCACCGGCGTGCTCAACCAGGACGAGAACAACCCCGGCGGCACCGGCACCACCACCTACGACACCACCTACTGGGCCGGCTACCCGTTCCGCTCCGACTTCTACAGCCGCGACTTCGCCCACCAGCTGGGCGGCGCCCACCTGCTCGGCCTGGACGCCGAGAACAAGACCATGCTGCGTGGGTTCGCCGCCTCCGCCACCGAGACCAACAAGCTCTACCCGGTCTGGGCGCTCAACTTCGACGCCAGGACGTACGGCAGCATCGACTACCGGAGCCCCGACCGCTTCGTGCGCGAGCTGCCCGCGCCGTTCGAGCTGGTCGAGAAGGCCGGCGAGGCCTACCGGTGGACCGGGGACCGCGACTACGCCGACGACCCCGCGCTGAGCGGCTACGTCCGCAACACCCTCGGCCCCTTCATCGCCCAGCACCCCGGCCCGGTCGACAACGGCGGCCTCCCCATCCCCCAGGCCACCAGCCGCAGCATCTTTTCCGGCACCGCGAGCTACGCCGAGAACGCCACCAGCACCTACGCCGAGGCCGGTGACGCGATCGGCGCCCAGTACCAGGCGTACCTCGCCGCCGCGACCCTGGCCACCGCCCAGGGCGACACCGCCGCCGCCACCGGCTACCGGCAGGCCGCCACCGCGCTGCGCGACTACGTCAACACCACCTGGAGCGTGGACCGGCAGCAGCCCGGCGAGGTCGTGCACGGCTACGACACCACCGGCAAGCCGGTGACCGGCTGGGGCTACGAGTCCAGCGTGCTGATGCCGGTCAAGCAGCTGCTCGACCCCGGCCCGCGCCGGGACGCCCTCCTCGCCGCCATCGACGCCGCCGACTCCGGCCCGCAGCGCTCGACCAACCTGGAGGCCTACACCTACCTGCCCGACGCCTTCTTCGCCAACCATGACGGCGACACCGCCTGGAAGTGGATGCGGCAGATCTACCAGGGCGTCGACCAGCTCCACGCCACCGGACGGCTGCTCAACGGCGACTACCCCGAGGTCCCGTTCACGCTGCTGAGCCAGACCGTGCAGGGCCTGCTCGGCGTCGAGCCCGACGCCGCCGCGCACACCCTCGTGACCGCCTCCCGGCTGCCCGCCTCGATGGGCTGGCTGGAGGTCGCCGACATCCCGGTCGGCGCGGGCTCGGTCACCGTCCGGCACGACGGCCACCGCAGCAGCACCGTCACCAACACCGGCCGTACGCCGCTCACCTGGGAGGCCCGCTTCGCCGGCCCGCACGGCGGGATCACCGTCGACGGCAAGGCCCGGCCCACCCGCACCAGGACCGTCGACGGCGTGAGCTACACCTACGCCACCGTCACCGTCGCCCCCGGGCGCACCGCGAGCGCCGCCGTCACGGACTGACCCCCCCCAGCGCACCACCCTTCCGGCCGACCGGCCCCCAACCGGTCGGCCGCACACCCCGCTCCACCCGACGCACCGTCACCACCCCCACACCCTCAGGAGCGCGCATGCGCCACATCCCCCACCGCCTCGCGGCACCCGTGCTCGCGCTGGCCCTCGCCGCCACCGGCCTCGGCGCCCTCACGCTCGGCACGGCCGCCCCCGCCGCCGCCCTGGGCAACGGCAACGCCCTCACCCCGCCGATGGGGTGGAACTCCTGGAACTCCCTCGGCACCGAGGTCACCGAGGACCAGGTCGTCCAGACCATCGACTTCATGGCCGCCAACGGCCTGGTGGCGGCCGGCTACGACACCGTCACCATCGACGACGGCTGGTCGCTCTGGCACCGCGACGGCCAGACCACCGACCTGGTCCGCAACGCCGACGGCGGCCTCCAGCTCCAGGACGCCGCCGGGAACCCCGTCAGCGGCACCGACGGCACCGGCAACGACCCCACCACCGGCCACCTCCTCCCCCGCCCGGACCACTTCCCCGCGCAGACCGTCAACGGGCGGACCGTCAACGGCATCGAGTACCTCGCCCAGTACGCGCACGGCAAGGGCATGAAGTTCGGGCTCTACGCCACCGACACCTACCTCACCTGCCAGATGCACCCCGGCAGCCTCGGCCACGAGAGCACCGACGCGAGCGACTTCGTCTCCTGGGGCGTCGACTACGTCAAGTACGACGACTGCCCCTACGGCCCGCAGATCACCGGCCCGGACGGCCACAACTACTACACCCAGGGCGAGGGAAAGGAACTCACCCGCTCGATCTACGCCCGCGTCCAGACCTTCCAGCGCGCCCTCGACGCCGCCTCCGCCGCGCAGGGCCGGCCCAAGGTCACCCTCAGCGTCTCCGCCCAGCCCGCCCACACCGGCGTCCCGTACCTGCTCGCGGCCGACGACCCGGCGCGCACCGACCCGGTCGTGCAGGCCGCCGGCACCGCGCCGTTCCAGGCGCCCGGCTACGCGCCGACCGGCGTCTGGTGCGGCCAGGTCGCCAACCTCTGCCGGATCGGCGGCGACCGCGACAGCGAGCTCGACGGGGTGCTCTGGAACGGGCAGTTGCAGACCGCGCTGCAGTACCCCGGCAACGTGCGCCCGGGCAGCTGGAACGACCTCGACATGATGTTCACCGGCTGGCAGGACGTCTACGGCGCCTGGGGCACCACCGACACCTGCACCTGCCACAAGCCGTTCACCGACGACGAGTCCCGCACCGAGACCTCCGTCCTCGCGATGCTCGCCGCCCCGCTGGTCTCCGGCGCCGACCTGCGCACCGCCGCACAGTCCCAGCACAGCGCGGACGGCCACACCTGGTCCACCGGGATCGACGCCGCTAGCCTGGCGGTCCTGAAGAACCGCGACGTCATAGCGATCGACCAGGACGCCCTGGCCAAGCCCGCCACCCTGGTCGGCGCCAAGCCCGCGAACGCCACCGCGCCGGTCGTCCTCCAGCGGCGGCTGGCGAACGGCGACACCGCCGTGCTGCTCGTCAACCAGGACCCGGCCGCGAGCCGCACGGTGAGCACCAGCCTCGGCGAACTCGGCCTCACCGGGCCCGGCTACACCGCCAAGGAGCTGTGGACGGGCGCGAGTTCGACCGTCACCGGCACGCTCGGCGCCTCGGTGGCCCCGCACGGCGTGGCGCTGTACCGGCTCAGCGCCCGGCCGGCCACCGGGCCGGCCGCGGTGGTCGACGACGGCCGCTACCACGCGATCGGCGCCGGCGGCGGTGGCGGCCTGGTCCTGGAAGTGGCGGGGACCTGCAGCTCGCCGCTCGGCGCCGTCGCCGACGTCAACACCTGGTGGCCCACGCACACCTCCGAGCAGTGGACCTTCACCAGCAACCCGGACGGCACCGTGCGGATCGCCGACAACTGCGCCACCGCCACCCACGCGCACACCGTGCTCGCCGCCGGCACCGACCCCGGCAACAGCGCCTACCTGCTCGGCTACTCGCCCGGCAACCGCTGGCAGGAGTGGCGGGTCACCCAGGACGGCGCCACCGGCAAGCTCACCATCACCAACGTCGCCACCGGCCTGGTCCTCAACGCCCGCACCGGCACGGCGGGTTCGACCGTGACCACGGACGCGGCCGACGGCGCCGCCCCCGGACAGGGCTGGGGCGTCGTGTCCTGACCTCGCCGGCGCCGGCGCCCGCGCCCTGATCACGCCTCCTGACCGCGTCTCTTGATCACGCTCCCGGGCGCTCCTCCACCACGACGCCGACGCCCGGCCAGTGGCGCGCCAGGTCGGCGAAGAAGCGCTCGGCGTCGATCGCCGCCTCGGGCGGGTGGACGCCCGGGGCGCGGACGCCGCCGTCCAGGAGCTGGGCGAGGCCGAGGGCCGCTGGCACGCCGGTGCTCTCGGCCATGTCGCCGAGCAGGGCCTCGGCGCCGGTGAGCCGGGCGAGGACGGTGACCGGCCGGCCCTCGCGGCCGCCTGTGGCGGCGGCGAAGAAGCCGGGGAGGCTGCCGGGGCCGGGGAAGCGGGCCGCGCGGGCGGCGGCCCGCAGGGTGCGGCGCAGCGTGGGGCGGTCGAGGTCGACGGCGGCGGTCTCGTTGCCGAGGCGCCCGGCGTCGAGGTCGTCCCGCAGGACGTCCAGGTAGGCGGCCGTCCTGGCGGTGACGACCATGAGGTTGGCGGCCGCGCCGCCGGGCCGCAGGCTGCGGTGCAGGGTGACCGGTTCGGGGTGGCCGACGGTGTACGCGGTGCCGCGGTGGCCGCCGGGCAGGTCGAGGGCGACCGGCCGCAGCGGGGGCCGCTGGACGATCCGGCCGCCGTCGACCACCGCGACCGTGCCGCTGATCTGTTGCATCCAGTGGACGGCGGCCGCCAGCGGGGCACCGTCCGGTCCGCGCAGGGAGGTGTCGTCGGGTTCGGCGCCCGCGTCGACGGGCCAGGCGGTGTAGAGGTCGGTCAGGCTGTCGAGGCGGGCGGCGGCCCGGACGGCGAGCAGGTTGCTGACGCCGGGGCTGGCGCCCATGCCGATCACGGCGCGGACGCCGGCGGCGCGGGCCTCGCCGTCGAGTTCCAGCATGGCGACGGTGGGTTCCCAGTCGTCGCAGATGTCCAGGTAGTGGGTGCCGGTGCGGATCGCCGCGCGCAGCACGCCCAGGCCGAAGCGGTAGTACGGGCCGACGGTGTTGAGGACGGCGTCGGCTTCCGCGAGGGCGGCGTGCAGCTGCGCCCCGTCGGTGACGTCGACCTGGCGGGCCCGGACCGGCACCGGGCCGCCGGCGAGGGCGGCGGCGGTGCGGCGGGCGGCGTCCGGATCGCGGTCGGCGATCACGAGTTCGTGGACGCCGGGCAGTCGGGCGGCGACCCGGGCGGCGACGCGGCCCATCGCTCCCGCTCCGCCGAGGGCGAGCACTCTCATCGTCGTTTCTCCTTTCGCCGGCTGCGTCCACCGGCTTTGCGGCTGGGCCGTCAGCGCTGCCCGAGCGAGGTCAGGAAGCCAGCGAGGTCAGGAAGCTGCGGTGCTCGTCGAGGTAGCCGGGGCTGAAGAGCGAGCGGGGTGCGGCGATCGCGAGGAAGGTGCTCTCCAGTTCCGAGTCCTCGACGGATTCGGGGACGATGTTGTGCGTGGCGTCCGGGTAGCGCTTGACCCGGAGCTGGCCGGGCGCGGTGAGGATCCTGCGGTAGCCGGCCTCGGTGTCGTCGCTGTCGACGTTGATGTCGCGCCCGCCGAGGAAGAGCAGGACCGGCACCCGGAGGGCGGCGAGGTCGTCGCTGGCGTCGGAGGTGTGGTTGCGGCGGTTGAAGTCCCAGCGCTGCGGGGTGAGGCCGTCGACGTCGCCGCCGCCGGCCCGGTACTGCTCGAAGGTCTGGCCGGCCCGGAGGGCGGCGAGGTTCCGGTCGCTGCGCGCGATGGCGGCCGCGGTCTCGGCCGGGGTGGCGTGCTTCTTCCTGAGTTCGGCGAGCAGGTTGTAGCGGCCCTGCTGGAGCCAGTTGAGGGCGGGGGCGACGGCGATCACGAACCTGACGTCCGGGGACTGCCGGGCGGCCTTGGGCATCACCCAGCCGGCCTGGCTGGCGCCCCAGAGGCCGATCCGGGCGGGGTCGATGCCGGGCCGCTTCTTTGCCCAGTCGATCGCGGCGACGGTCTCGTCGGCGCGGTCCTGGATGCTCTGGTCGAGCCAGTTGCCGGGGGCGCCGTCGACGCCGGGCTTGTCCCAGGAGAGGGAGGCGTAGCCGGCCTTGGCGATCGCCTCCCAGATCGGCCGGTAGAAGGTGTCGTGGGTGGCGTTGGTGGGGCCGTCCCCGTGGACGAAGACGACCAGGCCGGCGGGGGTGCGGCCGCCGGTCGGGCGGGCGAGGACGCCGTGCAGCGGCTGTTTGCCGCCGGTGATGGTGACGCGTTCCTCCTTGAGGTCGTACTCGTTCTGGTAGACCACCCAGCCGCCCGCGCCGAGCAGGAGCACCACCACGGACAGCAGTGATCCCCAGAGCAACCATCGCCTGCGCATCTTCACTCCACCAATCTATCGTTCTAAAAACGAACGTATCAGATGTGAACGTATTAGGATGGTCGCCATGGTGGAGATTCCGACCCGGGTGCTGGTCGAGGCGATGGTCCGTACGGACGGCACGGTCGACTGCGGCGACCTGTACACCGTGGCCGGCCTGCTCGGGATGACCGACCAGCAGGTCCGGCTGACCGTCAAGCGCCTCACCGGCGACGGGCGGTTCGTCCAGGAGGGGCGCGGCCGCCGGGCTCTGCTGCGGGCCACCGCCGAGACCCGGCGCTCGATCGACCCCGACGTCGAGTACGTGGCGCTGATGTACGCCCAGGACCGCGGCCGGGCCCCCTGGGACGGCGTCTGGCACCTCGCGGGATTCGCCGTCCCCGAGCACGCCCGGCCCGCCCGCGACGCGCTGCGCGAGGCGATCCTCCGACTCGGCGGCGCCCCGGTGCAGAACGGCCTCTACGTCTCGCCGCACCCCTGGGAGGAGGACGTCCTCGCCGAGGCCGCCGCCCTCGACGTGCGCGGCCACCTCACCCTCCTCACCAGCCGCGACCTGCGCACCGGCGAGACCGACGACCCCCGCGCGCTCGCCCGGCGCTGGTGGCCGCTGGACCAGGTCGCCGAGGGCCACCAGCGGCTCACCGAGGTCGCGGCCGACCGCCTCGCCCGGCTGGAGAAGGGCCTCACCGGCTCCGAACTGCTCACCGTCGCCCTGGAGTTGGCCGCCGCCTTCACCGAGGCCATGGAGCCCGACCCGCTGCTGCCGCCGGAACTCCTGCCACAGCCCTGGGCCGGCACCGCGGCCCGCGAACTCGTCGCCCGCTGCTGGGCGCTGCTGCTCGCCGACCCCGGGCCGGGCGCGCCCCGGCTGTTCGACGCCTACGCCGAGGTCGTCGCGGCCGTCACCGCGTAGCCGCCGGACCCGGCTCGGGCGCGGCCGCGCCAAAGGCTTCGGGCGCGACCGGCTCCGGCAGGGTGCGGAACAGCAGCCAGCTCAGCACCGGCATCAGCACCAGCGGAAACAGGGCGGTGCGCAGCGAGGTCGCGTCGGCGAGGCCGCCGATCACCGGGCTCGCCAGGCCGCCGATGCTGACGGTCAGGCCCAGCGTGATCCCGCTGGCGGTGCCGATCCGCGAGGGCAGGTAGTCCTGCCCCAGCGTGACCTGCAACGAGAACGGCACGTACAGGCCCGCCGAGGTCAACGCCACGAAGACGTACAGCGCCGGGCCCGGCACCAGCACCACGCCCGCCACGGCCACCGCCGCCACCAGGTACGACCAGCGCGCCACCGCGACCCGGCCCCAGCGGTCCGCCAGCGCGCCGCCCAGCACCGAACCCACCGCGCCGCCCGCGTACAGCACCACCAGCGCTGCGGTGCCCGCCGCCGTACCGCCGCCGACCCGCTGGGTGGCGAACAGCGCGAGGAAGGTGCTCAGGCCGGTGAAGGCGATCGAGCGGCACACCACGGCCAGCGACAGCCGCACGAACGAGGCCCGGTCGTCGGCCCCGGCCACCGGCGCCGAAGCCGCCCCGGCGGCCCGCCGGCGCTCCAGTTCGCGCAGCACCGGCAGGCACAGGACGGCGCCCGCGAGCGCCGGCAGCACCAGCAGCGGGGTCAGCCGCAGGCCGCCGCCCGAGACCACCACGGAGACCAGCAGCGGGGCCGCCGCGAAGCCCAGGTTGCCGCCCAGCGAGAACCAGGCCATCCCCCGGTGGCCGTCCCGCGCGGCCAGCCGGGCCACCCGGGCGGACTCCGGGTGGTACGCGGCCACCCCGACCCCGGACAGCGCCACGAAGGCCAGCGTCAGCGGGTACGAGCCGCTCACCCCGCTGAGCGCGATGCCCACGCCGCCCACCAGCGTGCTGACCGGCAGCAGCCAGGGCAGCGGGCGGCGGTCGGTGATCGCGCCGAACAGCGGCTGCGCCACCGAGGAGAGCAGCGAGGCGGCGAGCACCACGCCCGAGACGGCGGCGTAGCCGTAGCCGCGCTCGGCCACGAAGAACGGGACCAGGGCGGCCACCGCGCCCTGGTAGACGTCCACGCAGGCGTGTCCGAGGGACAGCAGGGTGATCGAGGAGTCCCGTTTGCCGGGTGTGCTCTTCGGATTGTCAGGCGTGCTCGACGTACTGGATGTACTGGACGTAGGGGGCATAGCGATCGGCAGATTGTCCGGCGTTGTCTTCGGCATGCCGACATGCTCGGCGCAGCGGCACCTGTCGGGCTTCCGATAATCTGCCAGGTGATGCCGAACATCCGCCACGACCCCGTCGCCCCGACCCGCGCCCAACGGCTGGCCTCCGGCACCGGGATCGACGCCCACCGCCACGACGACCACCAGATCGCCTACGCGGCCAGCGGCGTGCTCGCCATCACCACCGACGCCGGCTCCTGGGTCGCCCCCGGCACCCGCGCCATCTGGGTCCCGGCCGGCACCGTGCACGCCCACCAGGCCCACGGCGAACTGGACCTCCACCTGGTCGGGCTGCCCGCCG
The DNA here is from genome assembly GCF_042720345.1 of Kitasatospora sp. NPDC058478. Classification (NCBI taxonomy): domain Bacteria; kingdom Bacillati; phylum Actinomycetota; class Actinomycetes; order Kitasatosporales; family Streptomycetaceae; genus Kitasatospora; species Kitasatospora sp. NPDC058478. The sequence continues at coordinate 54,949 of NZ_JBHXML010000054.1, forward strand.
CCGAGAACCCGCTCGGCCTGGACCGGCCGACCGTGCTCGCCGTCGGGCCGCTGCTGCGCGAACTGATCGTCGCCTACACCCGCACCCCCGAGGACGACAGCCCCGAACGGGCCCGGCTGCGCGCCGTCCTGCTCGACCAGCTGCGCGCCTCCCCGCAGCAGCCGCTGCACCTGCCCGCCCCCGCCACGCCGCTGCTGCGCGCGGTCTGCGACCGGCTGCGGGCCGACCCGGCCGACCAGCACACCCTCGCCGAGCTGGGCCGGGCGGTCGGCGCCAGCGACCGCACGCTCTCCCGGCTCTTCCGCACCGACCTCGGCATGACCTTCCCCCAGTGGCGCACCCAGCTGCGGCTGCACCACGCGCTGGTGCTGCTCGCCGAGGGCCTGCCCGTCACGGCGGTCGCGCACCGCTGCGGCTGGTCCTCCGCGAGCGCCTTCATCGACGTCTTCCGCCGCACCTTCGGCCACACCCCGGGCCGCCATCCCACCTACTGACCCGGCATTGTCCGCCGCTGGTGGCAGGGTGGGGGCATGTGCGGTCGCTTCGTCTCCACCACCACGCCCCAGGACCTCGTCGCCCTGCTCGGGGAACTGCGCTGGGATCCGGCCGAGTCGTTCGCGCCGAGCTGGAACGTGGCGCCCACCGACCCGGTGCCCGCCGTCCTGGAACGCGTCGACCGGGAGAGCGGCGAGCTGCTGCGGCAGCTGCGCCCGCTGCGCTGGGGCCTGGTGCCGTCCTGGTCCAAGGACCCCTCCGGCGGCGCCCGCATGATCAACGCCCGCTCGGAGACCGTCCACCTCAAGCCCGCCTTCCGCAAGGCCTTCACCACCCGGCGCTGCGTCATCCCCGCCGACGGCTACTTCGAGTGGCGCGAGGTGCCCGCCGCCGCCGACCGGAAGAAGTACAAGCAGCCGTACTTCCTCAGCACCGGCTCGGTCATGCTGATGGCCGGCCTGTACGAGTTCTGGCGCGACCGCACCCGGCCCGAGGACGACCCGGCGGCCTGGCTCGCCACCGCCACCGTCATCACCACCGACGCCACCGACAGCGCCGGGCGCGTCCACGACCGGATGCCGCTCACCATCGCCCCCGCCGACCTGGCCGCCTGGCTCGCCCCCGACCTCACGGACTCCGACGAACTCCACCACCTGCTGCGCCGCCCCGCCGACGGCGCCCTGCGGGTGCGGGCCGTCTCCCCCGCCGTCAACAGCGTCCGCTCCAACGGTCCGGAACTGCTCGCCCCCGCCCCGGACCCGCTGGGGCTGGCGGACTGACGTCCGGCCGGCCGTCAGGCGATCCGGCCGGCCGGCCAGCCCGGGGGCGAGGACCAGGACGCCTCCGGGCCGCCCGTTCCGGTGGCGTGCCAGGTGGGGGCGGTGTGCATGATCATCCGGGTACGCTACCGTCCGGTACCGACAGTGGTGCGCCCGGCTCCGGGTGACCGGCGGAATCCGGTGACACGGCGCCCGCCCGCGACTACGGTGGGCGGGCGGAACCGTACGTGGGGGTGAGGGCGCCGAAGTGTTGATGTCCAGGACGACGCATGTCCGGCCCGAGGGCGGCCTGCCCGACCACGAGGCCTTCGACCAGCGCCGCCGCCCGGTCTCACCCGCCACCGCCGGGAACCCGCATGCCGAGCAGCGGGCGGCCGTGCTGCCGCCCGAGGCGGCGCGGGCCGCGCTGACCGTCGAGGCGAGCGCCCCCACTCCCAATCTGCCGCCCCGCGCCGCGGACCGACTCGTGGGCCGCGACGGCGCGTTGCGGGCGATCGCCGAGGCGCTGTCGGACGGCGACGGCAGCGGGCTGGTCACCCAGGCCACCACGCTGCACGGCCTCGGCGGGGTCGGCAAGACCACCCTCGCGCTGCACTACGCCTACGCCGAGGCCACGCACTACCGGCTGATCTGGTGGATCACCGCCGAGTCCGAGGAGCAGCTCGCCGAGGCCTTCGCCGACCTCGCCGTCCACCTCCACCCCACCTGGGCCCTCACCGCCCCGCCCGGCCAGCAGGTCGAGTGGGCGCTCGCCTGGCTGCGCGCCCACGACCGCTGGCTGCTCGTCTACGACAACGCCGAGGACCCGGTCCATCTCACCCCCTATCTCGGCCGCCTGCTCGGCCGCGGCCACCAGTTGGTCACCAGCCGCCGCGCCGGCGGCTGGCACCCCGGCATCCGCCCGGTGCGGATCGACGTCCTCGACGCCCCCGAGGCCACCCGGCTGCTCTGCGGCGCCGCCTACCCCGGGGCGCGGGCCGAACAGGCCGAGGTGCTCGCCCTCGCCGACGAACTCGGCCATCTCCCGCTCGCCCTCGCCCAGGCCGGCGCCTACGTGCAGCAGACCGGCACGACCTTCGCCGCCTACCGCGAGCTGCTGCGCACCAGCAGCCCGGCCGGCCCTGACTCCGACTCCGGCTCCGGCTCCGACTCCGGTACCGACTCCGGTACCGGCTCCGGCGCGGTGGCCACCGTCTCCCGGCTCTGGCACACCACCCTGCGCACCGTCCAGGCCACCACCCCGTTCGCCGTCGAGCTGCTGCGCACGCTCGCCTGGTACGCCCCCGAGGCGCTGCCGCGCGAAGCCCTGACGCCCTTCGGCGCGCGCCGCCCGGCCGAGGTCGACTCCGCGCTGCGGCTGCTCGCCGACTACAACCTGATCACCCTCGGCGACACCGTCACCGTGCACCGCCTGCTCCAGGGCGTGCTGCGCCGTTCCGACGGCGCCCGCCCGCTGCGCCGGCGCGCCGAACAGCAGCTCGCCGAGGCCGCCGCCCGGCTCTGGCCGACCGCCGGGCCCCGGCTGCGCCGGGCGCTGCTGCCGCACATCCGCGAGCTGGCCGCCGGCGGCCCGTCCGAGCAGCCCACCCCGCAGACCGTCGCGCTGTACCGGCTGGCCGCCGGCGAGCTGACCGACCGGGCCCAGCGGGTGTTCGCCATCCCGCTGGTCACCGCGATGGCCGACGACCAGACCCGCCTGCTGGGCGCCGACCACCCCGACACCCTGGCCACCCGGGGCCGGCTCGCCGAACTCCACGCCCGGGCCGGCGATCCGGCCCGGGCCGTCGCGCTCTGCCGGGCGGTGGTGGCCGACCGCACCCGCCTCCAGGGCCACGACCACCCGGCCACCCTCGCCGACCGCAGCACCCTCGCCCACGCCTACCGCAAGGCGGGTGAACACCGCTGCGCCGTCGAGGAGTTCCGCGCGGTGGCGGCCGACCGGGCGCGGGTGCTCGGCGCCGACAGCCGGGAGACCCTCACCAGCCGCGCGGGCCTGGCCTACGCCCTCCAGGTGGCCGGTCAACACCAGGCGGCGGTGGCGGAGTTCGAGCGGCTGCTGGCCGACGCCGGCCGGGTCCTGGACGACCCCGACCACCCGGACATCCTGGCCCACCGCAACGGGCTCGCGTACGCCCAACTCACCGCCGGCCAGCACCGGTTGGCCATCACCCTGTACGAGCAGGCGGTGGCCGACCGGGCCCGGGTGCTCGGCGCCGACCACCCCGACACCCTGACCAGCCGCGACTGGCTCGCGGCCGCCCACGTCGTCGCGGGAGACCACCGGGCCGCGGTCGCCGGGTACGAGGCGCTGGTCGCCGACCACGTCCGGGTGCAGGGGCCGGACCATCCGCAGACCCTCTTCGCACGCGGCCGACTGGCGACGGCCTACTGCGAGGCCGGGCACCCGGCTTCGGCGGTCGCCCGGTTCACCGATCTGGTCCGCGACTACACCCGCGTCCTCGGGCCCGACCACCCCCACACCCTGGACGTGCGCAGCGGTCTCGCCCACGCCCACCGCGAGGCGGGCCAACTCCGGACGGCGGTGGACGAACACCGGGCGCTGGTCCGCAGCCGCTCCCGCGTCCAGGGGGCGGACCACCCCGGCACCCTGGAGGAGCGCAGCGACCTCGCCTACGCGCTGCGCGTCGCGGGCCGGACCGACCATGAACTGGCCGAGTTCGAAGACCTGGTGGCCCACCGCGCCCGCATCCAGGGCCCGGACCACCCGGACACCCTGGACGAACGGTCCAACCTCACCCGCACCCTGCTGCTGGCCGGGCGCCCCCGCGCGGCGCTCGCCGCATGCCGACGGCTCCTCGCCGACCGCGAGCGGGTCCACGGCCCCGACCACCACGAGACCTTCGAGGCGCGGCTGAGCCTGGCCCGGGCCCTCGGCGACGCCGGCGACCACCGGCACGCGGCGGAGCTGTGCGACCGACTCGTCGCCGACCGGCTGCGGGTGCTCGGCGCCGACCACCCCGCCGTCCTCCACACCCGCGGCTGGCAGGCCTGGCTGCACGGCGCGGCGGAGCACCACCGGCAGGCCGTGGAACTGCGCACACGGCTGGTGGCCGACTACGACCGGGTCCACGGCCCCGACCACCCGCAGACCCTCAACGCCCGCACCGGCCTGGCCTACGCCCTCCAGTGCGCGGGGCGGATCCGGGAGGCGCTCGCCGAACGCGAACGGGTGCTGGCCGACCTGACCCTGACGCTCGGCGCCGGGCACCCCACCACCCTCAGCGCCCGCCTCCAGCTGGCGCGGACCCACGACGAGAGCGGCGACCACCCGCGCGCCGTGGAGCTGTACGCGGAACTGGTCGCCGACTGCGTCCTGCTGTACGGCGAGGAGCACCCCCGCACCCTCAGCGCCCGGTGGTGGCTCGCCTCCGCGCACGGGGACGCCGGGGAGCACCGGCGCGCGGCGGAACTGTACGAAACGCTGGTGGCCGACCGCGCCCGGCTGCAGGGCCCCGACCACCCGGAGACGCTCAACACCCGCTGGTGGCACGCCGACAGCTGCCGGGAGGCGGGCGACCACCGGCAGGCCGTCACGCTGTCCGAAGCCCTGGTGGCCGACCACGCCCGCGTCCACGGACCGGAACACCCCGACACCCTGGGCGCCCGTCTGGCGCTGGCGCAGGCACTCACCGCCGCCGGCCGGCACCGCCGGGCGCTGGAGCTCCACCAGGAGCTCGTCGCGGACCGGGCCCGGCTGCAGGGCCCCGACCACCCGGACACCCTCAACGCCCGCTGGTGGCTGGCACACGACTGCCAGCAGGCCGGCGAGCACCGCCGCGCGGTGGAGCTGTACGACGCGCTGGCGGCCGACCGCAGCCGGATCCTCGGCGCCGACCACCCCCAGACCCTCACCGCCCGCTGGTGGCAGGCGAACGGCCACCAGCGGGCCGGCCACCACCGCCGCGCGGTGGAGCTGTTCGACGCACTGGTGGCCGACGACACCCGGATCCGCGGTGCCGACCACGCCGAGACCCTGGCCACGCGCGCCGGACTGGCCTGGGCCACCTCCGCCGCGAAGGACCACCGCCGCGCCATCGCCCGCTACGAGGCCCTGGCCGCCGACCGCACCCGGCTCCACGGCGCCGACCACCCGCTGGCCCTGGACGCCCGCGGCTCCCTGGCCTGGGCGCACGGCGAGGCGGGCGAGCACCGCCGCGCCGCAGAGCTGCACTCCGCGCTGGTGGCCGACCGCACCCGGCTCCAGGGCCCCGACCACCCCGAGACCCTCGACACCCGGCGCTCGCAGGCGGCGGGCCACCGCGAGGTCGGCGAACTCGACCGCGCCCTGGAGCTGTACGAGGCACTGGTCGCGGACCTGGCCCGGGTCCTGGGCGCCGACCACCCCACCACCCTGGACACCCGGCTCGGCCTGGCCCGGACCTGCCGCGACGCGGCCGAGCACGACCGCTCGGTGGACCTGTTCCGGGCCCTGGTCGCCGACTACGAACGGGTGCTCGGACCGGACCACCCCGACACCCTCGACGCGCGGCTCGGCCTCGCACGGTCGGTGGTGGCGGCGGGCGACCACCCCGCCGCCGCCGAGCTGTACACGGCGCTGCTGGCCGACCAGGAGCGGGCGCAGGGCCCGGACCACCCGGACACGCTCACCACCCGGTGGTGGCAGGCCGCCGCCCACCGCGACGCGGACGACCAGCGCCGCGCGGCCGAGGCCTTCGGCGCCGTCGCCGCCGACCGGGCCCGGGTGCTCGGCGCCGACCACCCGGACACCCTCAACGCCCGCTGGTGGCAGGCGTCCTCGTACCGCGCGGGCTACGACCTCCAACGCGCGCTCGACCTGGCCGCGCCCCTGGTCGCCGACACCGAGCGGGTGCTCGGACCGGACCACCCCGACGCCCTCGGCGCCCGGTTCCTGCTGGCCTGGACGTACCGGTCGGGCGGCGACCACCGCCCCGCGACGGAACTCGACGAGGCGCTGCTGCGGGACCGGATCCGGCTCCAGGGCCCGGACCACCCCGGCACCCTCGCCTGTCGCGGCAGCCTCGCCCAGGACCGCCGACTCGCGGGCCTCCTGCACCAGGCCGAGGCCGAACGGGAGGCACTGGCCGCCGACCGTGCGCGCATCCACGGCCCCGACCACCCGGACACCCTCCACCAGCTCTCCCAACTCGCCGAGGCCGTCCTCGCCACCGGCGAACTCGACCGCGCCACAGCCCTGTTCACCGAGCTGATCGCCCACCGGAGCCGGGTCCAGGGCGCGGACCACCCGGACACCCTCGGCGAGCGCTCCAGCCTCGCCTCCACCCACGCCCGCGCCGGCCGGCAGCGGCAGGAGATCGTCGAACGGCTGATGCTGCTCGCCGACCACGAGCGCGTACACGGCCAGGACCACCCCGACGCCCTCACCGCGCGCGCCGACCTCGCCCACGCCCACCGCCGCCGCTGGGAGCACGACCGCGCCGACGCGCTCTACCGCGCCCTGCTGGCCGACCGCACCCGGATCCTCGGTGCCGAACACCCCGGCGCCCTCGACTCCCTCAACGCCCTCGACACCCTCGACGCTCTCGACGACCGGGACAGCATCGCGCTCAACCTCGTCGAGGCCGGCCGGTACGCGGAGGGCGCCGACTGCTACCGGGAGGTGCTGGCCGCCGTCGAATCGGCCCTCGGTCCGGAGCACCTCCTCGCCCACGCCGTGCGGTACGGCCTCGCCCAGGCCCTGGTGCTCGCCGGGGACCACGCCGGCGCGATCGCCGAACTGTCGCCCCTGACGCCGGACTGGACCCGACCCGCCGGCCCCGCCCTGCCCGGCCTCGTCCGGTCCGGGTGCGTCCTCGCCCTCGCCCGCCACCTCAACGGGGAGCACGACGCGGCGGTGCGCCTGGCCGCCACCCTCGCCGCCTGCGCGGACGACGCCCTCGGCAGCACCGACGACGCCACCCTCACCGCCCGCGAGGCCCACGCGCTGCTGCTGGCCTGCGGCCCGCGGCCGCTGCGCGCCGTCGTCCGGCTGGAGGAACTCGCCGAGGAGTGCGCCGCGAGCCACGGCCCCCGCAACTCCCTCACCCTGAGCATCCGCCAGAGCCTCGCCCACGCGCGGCTGCGGGCCGGCGACGCCGTCGGGGCGGTGCGGGTGTACGAAGGCATCGTCGCCGACCGGATCCCGGCCGGGGCACTGCTGACCGGGCACCGGCAGGCCGACGACGTCGCCGTCAGCCTCGGCACCCTGCGCCCCGGGCTGCTCCCGGTGTTCCCCACGCTGGCCGTCGGCCTGGCCGCCGCGCTCGCCGCGAGCGGGCGCCGGGACGCCGCCCAGGGCCTGCTGGCGGCCGTCCACACCGCGCGCCGGACCCTGATGGGCCCCGGCCATCCGCTGGCGGTGGAGAGCCGGACGGCCCTGGCCCGACTCGACGGCGGCGCAGCCGAGTCGCCGGCCCGACTCGACGGCGGCGCAGCCGAGTCGCCGGCCCGACTCGACGGCGGCGGGCCGCAGTCGCTGCCGGCCGCACCCGTCCGCGCGGAGCTCGGCCCGGAACCGTCCGAGCCGGCCGCGCTGATCCGGCGCTCGCGCGGGTCGCGGCACCGCCCCCCGGCGCCCGCGCCGGCCAGGACGGCCTGGCGGCCCCGGCTCACCCTGCTCGACGAGCCGGCGGTGGGGGCCGCCGTGCACCTGGAACTGCGGCTGGAACCCGAGGTGCCGCAGAGCGACCCCGGCGAGCTGCCGGGCCTGCGCCTGGTGGCCGTCGCCGCCTCGGACGCCGTGCTCGATCCGCCCGTCGCCGACTACAGCCCCGCCGGGGAGCCCGTCCGCTTCGCGCTGACCCCGTCCGTGCCGGGGCCGCACACCGTCCGGATCACCGTCTACGACCGGGGGCACGGCGCCGTGCTCCAGGACCTGTGCGCCGTCGTCGAGGTCCCGCCCGTCGCGCAAGCCGCCACCGTCGCCGCCCAAGCCGTCACCTCTCAAGCCATCACCGTCGCCGACATCGCCCAGGACGAGGAGTAATCGCGTGGCCCGGGACCTCCTCGTCGAGATCCGCCAGAACCCCTCCGCCGACTTCACCCGGCTCCCCCGGCAGCAGGCGCCGGACGCCCCGCAGGCCAAGGAGCCGGCCCCGCTGGACCTCGTGGTCTCGCTGCGCCGCCACCGCGACGACCTGTTCGTCTCCGCCTTCCGGCCCGGCGAGCGCACGCCCTGGTCCCGCCCCCACCGCGCGGAGCTGAAGGTGTCCGCCCCCGCCCTGCTCGCCCGGGCCTCCCGGCTGCGGACCGTCTGGCGCGACCGCCTGGTCCAGTACGACCCGGAGCCGATCGGCGGCTACCCCTTCGCCCAGGCCGTCGACTTCAACCGGCTGGCCGGCGTCGCCGAGCGGCAGGTCGCCGAACTGGCCGAGGAGGGACGGTACTTCCTGGAGGTGATGCTCGACGGGCCGGAGCGCGAGCTCACCGTCTTCCGCGAGTACCTCACCCGGACGCTCACCGAGCACGGCTCGCTGCGGATCAGCTTCGACTCCGACCTCCACCTGCCCTGGCCGATGCTCGCCGTCGACGGCGGCCACGCCGACCCGTGGGCGGACTTCCTCGGCCACCGCCACCAGGTCGAGCAGACCGGCGCCGGCTACCCGCCGATCCAGCCGCCGTACCCGGCCCGCACCAGGCCCGTCACCAGCCTCAACACCGACGACCAGCTCACCGACGTCGGCCGGGCCCCCGAGGTCCGCAAGCTGCTGGAGGACCGCTCCCAGCTGACCGTGCGCACCGAGTCCGAGCCGCTGCTCAAGGCGCTGTCCTCCGCCGTGCTGGACGAGGACGTCATGTACTTCTGGTGCCACGGCCAGTTCGTCGCCGGCGACTCCCCGTACGAGCAGCTCGCCGTCCGGCTCTCCGACGACCGCCAGATCGACGCCGACCTGGTGCGCCGCCACCGCCGCCGGCACGCCGAGGCGCCGGACGCCATGTTCCGGCCGTTCGTGCTGCTGAACGCGTGCCACACCGGGCAGTCCACGGCCGCCGAACTGGAGCACCTCGGCCGGGCGCTGGTCGACCTCGGCGCCAACGGCGTGCTCGGCCCGCAGATCGAGATCCCGCAGGTCTTCGCCGCCGAGTACGCCTTCGCCTTCCTCGACCTCTACCTGACCGGGGAGTTCACGGCGGGCGAGATCACCCAGCAGCTGGTCCGGCGGTTCGCCCGCGAGTACCGCAACCCGCTGGCGCTCACCTACTCCCTGCACTGCGGCCTCGACAGCATCCTGGAGCTGACCCCGTGACGGCGCCCACGCCCATCGCCACCGCCACCGTCGACCTGGACGAGGAGGGCCGGCTGCTCGTCCCCGGCACCCGCACGCCGGTGCCCGAGGCCCGGATCGCCCAACACCTCGCCCGGCACCTGCGCATCCCCCCGCGGGCGACCGACGTCTACGTCTACGTCCACGGCTGGCAGACCAGCCCCGCCGCCGCCGACCGCTCGGCCGCCGCCCTGCTCACCGAGGCCGCCGCCCTGCACCGGTCCGCGCCGACCGCCTACCCCGGGCTGACCAGGGGGTTCCGCCCGTGGTGCGTGGTGGTGCGCTGGCCGTCCTCCAGCCTGCCGTCGCCGGCCGGCTACCGCCGGATCCGGGCCCGGGCGCACGCCATGAGCGCCCAGGGGCAGGCCGGGCGCGTCCTGGGCCACCTGCTCGGCTACCTGGACGCCGACCGCGGCGACCCGGCCTCGCCCCGCGTCCTGGCCAACCGCAACGGCCAGTACCTGCACCTGGTCGGCCACTCCTTCGGCGGCCGCTTCCTCTGCGAGGCCGTCCAGTACGCGGCCGACCGGCCCGCCGGGCCGCCGGTACTGGGCTGGAGCCGGCCGGGCGACCCCACCCGGCCGTTCACCGTCGACAGCGCGCTGGTCTTCCAGATGGCCGCGCCCCGCGACGCCTTCACCCACCTCTTCCCCCGGCTGTTCCTCGGCCCCGGCCGCCCCGGCGCCCCGCTGCGCGGCCCGCTGGTGCTCACCCACTCCCGCTGGGACCGCGCCACCGGCTTCTGGCACCTGCGCGCCGAGGGCCGCCCGGGCATCGGCCACTCCGGCACCGGCGTCGCCCCCGTCCCCCAGTTCAGCACCCGGCTGCGCCCCACCGCCTCCCCGTACCCGCGCACCGAGTTGGACCACCCGATCGTCAACATCGACGCCGCCCGGGTCTACCGCGGCGGCCTGGCCACCCGCCTCAACCCGGCGGGCGCCCACTCCGACTTCCACCACCCCGAATCCGCCCACCTGCTGCTCAGCCTCGCCGCCCACTCACGCTGACCGCCCGGGCCCCCGGCCCGGGGCGGGCCCGGCAACTCCCGCCGGGCACCCGAGGCCGCGCGTTGATCCGACGCGAGGTGTCAGACCCGCCCCAGCGGCAGGAGGTACTGCACGGGCTCGTCCAGGTCGTCCAGGCCGAGGAGTTCGTGGGCGAGGTCGTCGTGGACCCCGCCGAGGGGAATCGTGCCGAGGCCGAAGGCCGTGGCGGCGAGCAGCAGGTTCTGGGTCAGGTGGCCGGCCTCCAGCAGGCCCAGGCGCAGCGCCCGCAGGCCGTAGCGGCTGCGCAGCAGGGCGAGGTCGACGTAGACCGCGAGGACCGCGGGGGCCTCGTCGATGCCGACGGCGTCCGGATCCGCGGCCGGGCGGGAGAGGTAGGAGGAGAGGGCCTTGAGGTCGTCGAGGGCGGGGGCCGGGCCGATCGGGCGCAGCGCGCGGCGCTCCGGCAGGCACTGGTAGGTGCCGGCGGGCAGGCCGTCCACGGCGAGGGCGAGCAGGCGCAGACGGACGCTGTACAGCGCGCCCGCGCTCGGGTACGGGCGGTGGGCGGGGTCGGTGCCGTCGGCGATCGGCCGGCGCAGTTCCGGGCCCGGTGCGCACGCGGACCAGAGCACCCCGCCGAGGGTGGCGGCAGTGAGCGGGCCGGTCAGCGGGCCGCGGGCGGAGCGACGGGTGCCCAGGACCTCGGCGAGGGTGAGCTCCGGCAGGGGCTCGGCGGGCAGCCGGACGTCGTCGGGCTGTTCCTGCGGGGCCGGGCGGGGCGCCAGGTCGCGCAGCGCGGTGTCCTCGCTGCGGCCGATCTGGAACTTGCTGCGCTCCAGGTACTGGTAGTCGGGGGCGTGCCGGTCGGCGGGGAAGAAGGCGAACGGCCGGTCGGTCTCCAGCAGCGTGCGGGCGGCGAGCCGGCAGACCGCGCGCTCCTCGTCGGGACCGACGCCGAGGCGGTTGAACAGCATGTGCAGCTGGGAGGCCCAGGCCCAGGACAGCCGCTCGGCGGCCTCGGGCGGCGAGGCAGCGCGCATCCGGTCGGCCGCGGCCGCCACCTGCCCGGACCAGTCGGTCAGCCAAGGTGCGGCGGCGCCGGTGTCGAGTGCCTCGCGCAGGGCCCGGGCACGCCGGGCCAGCGCGTCCCGCTGCCGGGCGAACACCGTGTTGACCCTGGTGTGGACGGCCGCGCCGGGCAGCGGCCGGTACTCGGTGACCCAGCGCCAGGAGGCGGCGTGGCGGCGCAGCCAGCGGGCGGCGGAGAGGTCGTCGAGGCCGAGCGCGTGGGCGGTGGTGTGGGCGAGGTCGAGGGCGAGCGGCAGGCGGGCGGCGGTTGCGGAGGCGGCCCGCAGGGCACGGACGGCCGTGCGGGAGGAGTGGCCGAAGAGGTCCTCGGCGATCGGCAGCAGGGCCGGGCCGCCGTAGCGTTCGGTCTCGGGCCGGTAGGGCACCGCCGTCACCTCGCCGTGGCGGGGCGCCCAGGGGCCGGCGGGCGGGGTGCGGCGGGCGGCGAGGCGGGCGAGGTCGGCGGCGAGTCCTTCGGCCTGCTCCGGCGCGCCCGGGCCGTGGAAGCGGATCCGCAGGTGGGGGCCGCCCTCGCCGTAGCGGATGAAGAACCAGTCGGCGTCCGGGTCCGTCGTCAGCCCGTCCATCAGCGGGGCGAGGTCGTCGGTGACGAAGGCGTCGGCGTCCCGGGCGGTCAGGGGAAGCGCGAGGTGCAGGCTCTGCCAGTGGGTGGTCGGCCGGTGGTGGGTGGTCATCGGGTCCTCGGGGAGGGGGTCGGGGCCGTCACGGGAACGGGTGCGGGTGGAGGGCCAGGTCGTCGTGGTGCAGCGGGCGGGGGCTGCGGCCGAGCCGGTGCGGGACGGCCAGCAGCCGGGGCAGGCCGCGGGTGCGGCGGTTGACGTGCCCGAAGGTCATCGGGAGGGTCCCGGGGATGACGACCTTGGCGCAGTGCAGGCCGAGCCGTTCACGGACCCCGGGCTCGTCCTGGGTGACCACCACGACGTCGAGGCCCTCCTCGGCGAGCCGGGCCACCGTCCGCTCCAGCAGCAGGGTCAGGTCGGTGACCGGCTCGGGGGCGCCGGGCCAGCGTTCGGGCCAGGGCACCGGGGGCGGGCCGGCGAAGAGGAAGTCCAGGCGGGGCTGCGCCTCGGGCAGGGTGTTGAGGCCGACGTGGTCCTCCAGGCCGACCACCAGCTCGGGGCGTTCCAGCATCGGCCGCAGCCGGTTCGGGTCGCGCGGCCCGCCCGGGGTGGCCGGGCGGTGCGCCGCCTCCTGCACGTTGGTGACCACTTCGGCGACGGCCGAGCGGATCGCCGCCCGCGGGTCGTGGTGGGCGCCGGCCGCCAGGAAGGTGCGCGGGGCGTCCGGGTGGCTCCCCCGGTAGCGGCAGAGGGCGATCACGGCGGGAACACCGAGGTCGTTGGTGGCGTCGAGCAGGGTGAGCCGGTAGCCGAGCAGGCGCGCGCGGTCGGCGAGGTCGGCGACGGCCGGGTCCTCGACGGGGACGGCGACGCCGGGCAGCGGGGTCCGCGCGTACCAGGCCATCAGGAAGGCGTCCCGCTCGGCGACCTCGAACAGCCCGTAGAGGGCGGCCTCCTGGGGGCTGTTGCCGAGCCCGCAGCCGTTCGAGGACTCGTAGACCACCCTGGGGCGGTCCCGGTCCGGGAGCTCCCAGTAGGCGACGTGCTCCGGCACGGCGAGCGGGCGCGCGTGGGTGAGGGACCAGCCGTGGACCCAGTCCAGCACGAGGTCGGGGGTGTACGGGACGGTGGCCCGGTTCGGGTGCCCGTGGTGCGCGGGATCGGGCAGCCCCAGCCGGACGGGGTCGAGGACGGCCTCGGGCCCCAGGTCGCGCGCGAGGTCGCCGTAGGAGCCCCGCAGGACGGTCCTGCGGCCGAGCGGCCGCATGCCCGCGAAGCGCTCGACGCTCTCGAACAGCGCCACCCGCTCGCTGGACCGGAAGTCCACGGCCCGCCCGTAGCCGCCGTCGTCGAGCAGCCGGCCGTCGGTGACCCAGGCGGTGGTGAGGGCGAACGCCGAGTCCTCGGTGCGGAACAGGCGCCGGACCGGGCCGAAACGCTCGTCGTACAGCTCGGCGCGCAGCCGGTCGTTGGCCCTGCCGTCGGTGCCCGTCAGGTCGTTCGCGCCGCGCAGCACGGCCGGATCGGGCAGCGGGCGGGGTGTCAGGGGCAGCCGGGCGGCGGCGGGCGAGTCGGCGGGCAGCGGGCGGCAGACCGGGCAGCCGCCGACGGGGCGGACCAGGTGGGTGGACCAGGTGGCGCGGTCGCCGTGGACGAGGTGGACGGTGGCGTGCGGCCCGGACTCCGCCCGGTCGGCGGCGAGGTCGGCGGCGAGCGCGGCGACCGCCTCGGTGAAGGCCGGGGTGCCGGTGCCCGCGAGCGCCAGTGCGGGGCTGTGCCAGGGCACCCGGCCGCCCGCGGTGGCCAGGCGCTGGTACTCGGTGCAGCTCAGACAGGCCGACGCCCCCGGCTCCAGGACCGGCCCGACGACCGTCAGCGCGCCGTCCTCCCGTACCGGCACCAGTCGCACCGGGTGCTCCAGCGCGTGGCGGCTGAGTCGGGCGGCCAGGTCGAGGGTCCAGCTGGTGAGGTGGACGACGGCGGTGCCGCTCGTGGTCGCCAGCGCCCGCTCGGGGTCGAGGACCGGCAGGTCGGTGGCGGTGGTCATGGGTGGCCTCCGGTGGTCACGAGAACCGTGAAGCCGCAGCCGTCCAGGGCGTTCGCCAGGGGGCGGGCGGCGGCGGTGGCGGGCTGCCAGGGGTCGGCGCGCAGCCCGGTCAGGCGGCCCAGGGAGTCGCGCAACGCCGCTTCCCGGCCCGCGAGTTCGGTGATCCAGTGGTCCGTCCAGCCCTCGTCCGTCCAGCCCGGGTCCGTCCAGCCTGGCTCCGGGCGGCCTGGGTCCGGGCGGCCGGGCGGCTGCCGCCGGGCGGCGAGCGGGGCGGCGGCGCCGGTGAAGATGGTGTGGTGGGCGGCGGACAGGCCGTGGCCGGCGGCCATGAGGCGGGTCAGGGCGGACAGGGCGGCGACGGCGACCGCGTCGGCGGGGGTGGCCTCGACGGCCCGGCCGAGGACGGTACCGGCGGTGGCCACGACGGCCAGGAAGGCCTGCTCGTCGGCCAGTTGGCCGAGTTCCAGCTCGGGAGCGTGGCCGAGGCGCCGGGCCAGCGCCGCCCACCAGTGCGCCGCCTGGGGGTGCTCCCGCCAGGCGGCCCACGCGAGGGGGCGGCCCTCGGACGGACGGGCTTGGGCCGCGCGACGCAGGGCCCGGCCGAGTGCGTGGTCCGGGTCGGCGCCCACGACCGGGGCGGTCGGGTCGAGTGCGGCCAGCCGGAGTTCGGCGGCCCGGCAGGCGGCGGCCAGCCGGGCCAGGTCCGTCCGGGCCGCACCGGCCACCAGGGTTCCGGCGGGTGTGCGGCAGGAGACCAGGGCCGCCGGCAGTTGCGGCAGGCCACCGGGCGAGGGCGCGTCGAGTACGCCGAGGCGCGGATCGCCGAGTGCGGTGACCCTGCGCAGGGCCTCGGCCAGTCCGTCGGGCGGCCCGGCGGTACGGCCCGGGCCCGCCGCCCACGGGTGGTAGTCGGCGCGCGGCGGGCGGGCCTCGGCCACCAGCACCGCCGGGCGGCCGACGAGCAGCCGCGGATCGCCGTCCGGATCGCCCGGGTCCGGCAGGCCGGCGACCGCGCAGAGCAGCCGCTGCGCCGTCGCGGCGGCGAGCAGGGCGGGGAGCGTCGCGGGTGGTGGACCCGCACCCGCCGGCGTGGCGTCCGCCCGCAGGCGGGCCGAGACGGCGGCGGCGTCCGCGCGGACGCGGGCCGGGTCGGCGGGCGCGGTCACGAAGCCGCCGTCCGCGTCGCACTGCATGGCGACCGCCACCGGCGGATCGCTCACGGCGGCCACCACCCGCCCGACGGGCAGGCCGGCCTCGGCGAGGACGGTCGGCTCCGCCCCGCCCCGGGCGAGGGCC
>NZ_JBHXML010000055.1:0-69895 GCF_042720345.1 Kitasatospora sp. NPDC058478
GATCGATGCGCCCCCACCGCACGACGATGGTGAGCCCGCGGGCCGGTCCGGTTCCGAGCGGACCGGCCCGCGGGCAGCTCATGAGGCTGCCGGCTTACTCGTCGCCGGACAGGGCCTACTCGCCCAGCGCGGCGCGCGCGTCGACGAAGGCGGCGACGGCGCGCTCGACGTCCTCGGTGGAGTGCGCGGCGGACAGCTGCACCCGGATCCGGGCCTGGCCGTGCGGGACCACCGGGAACGAGAAGCCGATCACGTACACGCCGCGCTCCAGCAGCAGTTCGGCGAGCCGGCCGGCCTTGGCCGCGTCGCCGATCATCACCGGGGCGATCGGGTGGTCGCCCGGCAGGATCTCGAAGCCGGCCTCGGTCATCCTGCTGCGGAACAGCGCCGTGTTGGCCGCCAGCCGCTCGCGCAGCTCGTTGGACTGCTCGACCAGGTCGAGCACCTTCAGCGAGGCCGCCGCGATCACCGGGGCGAGCGAGTTGGAGAACAGGTACGGGCGGGAGCGCTGGCGCAGCAGGGCGACGATCTCCCGGCGGGCGGCGACGTAACCGCCGGAGGCGCCACCGAGCGCCTTGCCGAGGGTGCCGGTGATGATGTCCACGCGGTCCATCACGCCGTGCAGTTCGGGGGTGCCGCGGCCGCCGGGGCCGACGAAGCCGACGGCGTGCGAGTCGTCGACCATGACCATGGCGTCGTAGCGGTCGGCCAGGTCGCAGATCTCGCGCAGCGGGGCGACGTAGCCGTCCATCGAGAACACGCCGTCGGTGACGATCAGGCGGCGGCGGGCGTCCTGGGTCTCCTTGAGCTGCTGCTCCAGGTCGGCCAGGTCGCGGTTGGCGTAGCGGTGGCGGCGGGCCTTGCTGAGCCGGATGCCGTCGATGATGCTCGCGTGGTTGAGCGCGTCGGAGATGACGGCGTCGCGGTCGTCGAGCAGGGTCTCGAAGACGCCGCCGTTGGCGTCGAAGCAGGAGGAGTACAGGATGGTGTCCTCCTGGCCCAGGAAGGCCGAGAGCCGGTCCTCCAGCGCCTTGTGGACGTCCTGGGTGCCGCAGATGAAGCGCACCGAGGCCATGCCGTAGCCCCAGCGGTCCAGCGCGTCCTTGGCGGCGGCGAGCACCTCGGGGTGGTCGGCCAGGCCGAGGTAGTTGTTGGCGCAGAAGTTCAGCACCTCACCGGGGCGGCCGCCGCCGGTGACGGTGACCGCGGCGCTCTGCGGGGTGCCGATGACCCGCTCGGGCTTGAAGAGCCCGGCCTCGCGGATCTCGTCGAGGGTGATGGCGATGTCGGCGCGCACGTTGTCGAACACTGCGGACTCCTAACGAGGACGAACGGGGGGCTCAGGCGGTCCAGTCGAGGATGATCTTGCCGCAGCGGCCGCTGGCGGCCTCGTCGAAGGCGGCCGCGAAGTCGTCGGCGGCGTACCGGCCGGTGATCACCGGGGCGAGGTCCAGCCCGCCCTCCAGCAGCACGGACATCGCGTACCAGGTCTCGAACATCTCGCGGCCGTAGATGCCCTTGATGGTGATCATCGAGGTGACGACCGAGGCCCAGTCGATCGGGAACTGCTCGGCGGGCAGGCCGAGCACGGCGATCTTCCCGCCGTGGGTCATGTTGGCGATCATCGACTGCATCGCCTCGGGGCGGCCGGACATCTCCAGGCCGACGTCGAAGCCCTCGCGCAGGCCGAGCTTCTGCTGGCCCTCCTCGATGGTGTGCTCGGCGACGTTCAGCGCCAGCGTGACGCCGACCTCCCGGGCCAGATCGAGGCGGTACGGGGAGACGTCGGTGATCATCACGTTGCGGGCGCCGGCGTGCTTGGCGACGGCGGCCGCCATGATGCCGATCGGGCCCGCGCCGGTGATCAGCACGTCCTCGCCGACCAGCGGGAAGGAGAGCGCGGTGTGGACGGCGTTGCCGAACGGGTCGAAGATCGCGGCCACGTCCAGGTCGACCGGCACCCGGTGCACCCAGACGTTGGAGGCGGGCAGGGCCACGTACTCGGCGAAGGCGCCGTCCCGGCCGACGCCGAGGCCGACCGTGTTGCGGCACAGGTGGCGGCGGCCGGCCTGGCAGTTGCGGCACTTGCCGCAGACCAGGTGGCCCTCGCCGCTGACCCGGTCGCCGACCGCGATGTCCGCGACGCCGGCGCCGATCTCGGCGACCTCGCCGACGAACTCGTGGCCGAGCACCAGCGGGGTCGTGATGGTCTGCTGGGCCCAGCCGTCCCAGTTGCGGATGTGCAGGTCGGTGCCGCAGATGCCGGTCCGCAGCACCTTGATCAGCACCTCGCCGGGGCCGATCTCCGGCTTCGGGACGTCCACCAGCCAGAGCCCGGGCTCGGCCTTCTGCTTGACGAGTGCCTTCACGGGCGACGGCTCCTGACGTGCGAGTGGGGCGGCCTTCGCGGGTGGGCAGGCCGAGTGGCCCCGGTGTGGCCGTTCCTGGCGGACGCGTTCCGGGCAGGCAGCAATCTGCCTGGTGAGAGCGGGTTCGGTCCATCGAGGAATTCTTAAGGGCGGCCACAGCTGGGCTAAACGATCGTGCCCGAGCTGGGGCCGGGGGCGGGTGCGGCATGCCGGTGCTCACCTGTTCGGCCGAGCGCGAGCCCGCTTCCGCGACACCAATCCCCCAGTGGGCAGCGGTCCTTGACAACACGGGAGGCGATGTGCGCCAGCCGGCTGGGGCAGTCGGCTGACCGCTGGGTCCGTTCGGGTCAGCCCCGCGGCGGCCGACGCGCGGGGCCGCACCGGCGGTGCTTACGGTGGCGGCGCTCCCCCGTCGGCCTCGTGGAGCAGCGCTCCGGGGCCGTCCGCCGCAGAGAGGCGCCTCGACCTATGACCACGATCCGACGGCCGCATCCGGCCGCGTCCCGTTCCACCCGCCGAGCGGCCTGCGCCGCCCTGGTGCTGACCGGCCTGCTCGCGACCGCGGCCTGCTCCGGCGGGTCGCCGCCGAACCGGTCGGCCGGCGGCGCGGCCCTCACCGCCGAGCCGGCCGCGCTCAGCCCGTCCGCGTCGGGCTCCACCGCCGGCTCGGGCGCCGCGAGCGGCTCGGCGAGCGGCTCGGCCGGCGCGGTGGTGCCGCTGACCCCCGACGTCGCCAAACAGCTGGACGCCGCGATCAAGCAGGTGCTGAACCAGACCTCCACCCCCGGCGTGATCGTCGGGATCACCACCCCCGACGGCAGCTACCAACGGGCCTTCGGCCAGGCCGACAAGTCCGGCACCCCGATGTCGCCCGACCTGAACATGCGGATCGGCAGCGTGACCAAGACCTTCACGGCGACCGGCGTGCTGCGGCTGGTCGACCAGGGCAAGGTGGGCCTGGACGACCCGGTCTCCAAGTACGTGGACGGCGTGCCCGGCGGCGACAACATCACCATCCGCCAGCTCGCCGGGATGCGCAGCGGCCTGTTCCCGTACACCTCCGACCCGGACTTCGTGAACGCGCTGATCAGCGACCCGAACCGGGTGTTCACGCCCGACCAGCTGCTCGCCTACGGGTACAAGCACCCGGCGAACTTCCCGCCGGGCAGCAAGTTCCAGTACAGCAACAGCAACTACATCCTGCTCGGCAAGGTCATCGAGAAGGCCGGCGGGGAGCCCGTGGACCAGTTCCTCAAGGACCAGGTGTTCAGCCAGGCCGGACTGAACGGGACGGTCTTCCCGACCGACGCGACCTTCCCCGACCCGCACGCCCGCGGCTACACCGACCAGACTCCCAACGGCCAGACCACGGACGCCACCGACTGGAACCCGTCCTGGGCCTGGTCGGCCGGAGCGGTCATCTCCAACCTCACCGACCTGCAGAACTGGACGAAGTCCCTGGCCACCGGCTCCCTGCTGAAGCAGGACACCCAGTCCCAGCGGTTGAAGACCCAGCCGACCGGCGACCCCGGCGTCGGCTACGGCCTCGGGCTGTTCAACAACAACGGGTGGATCGGGCACAACGGCTCGCTGCCCGGTTACGAGACCGTGGCGGTGTACCTGCCGCAGTCCCAGGCCACCCTGGTGGTGCTGCTCAACACCGATGTGCCGTACCGGGGTTCGGAGCCGTCCTCGCTGTTCGCGAAGGCGATCACGCAGATCGCCTCGCCGAAGAACGTCTACTCGATCCCGCCCGTGAACACCGCCTCGCCGTCGGCCTCGTCCTCGGGGTCCGCGTCACCGTCGCCCTCGCTCTCGCCCTCGGGATCGGGGTCGGCCTCGTCCCCGGCCTCGCCCGGCGCCCCGGGGCCCGCCTCCGGCGCGCCGACCACGGTCAACGCCTGAGCACCAGACCGCCTGAACGCTTGAGTGCCTGAGCGCCAGAGCCATCGGAGCCCCACCCGCCGGAGGCCCGGCCCGGATCACCGGGCCGGGCCTCCGACGTGCCGTCAACTGCCCAGTACGCGGGCCAGATCGTAGGAGACGGGCTCCTCCAGCTGCGCGTAGGTGCAGCTCTCCGGCGCGCGGTCCGACCGCCAGCGGCGGAACTGCGCGGTGTGCCGGAAGCGGGTGCCCTCCATGTGGTCGTAGGCGACCTCGACCACCCGCTCGGGGCGCAGCGCGACCCAGGAGAGGTCCTTGCCGCCGGTCCACCGGCTGACCGCGCCCGGCAGCCGGCCCTCGGCGTGCGCCGCCTCGTCGGCCCAGCCGCCCCACGGGTGGCGGGAGAGGTCGGTCATCCGCAACGGGGCCAGTTCCTCGGCGAGTTCGCGGCGGCGGGCCATCGAGAACGCGGCGCAGACGCCGACGTGCTGGAGCCGGCCCTCGGCGTCGTTGATGCCGAGCAGCAACGAGCCGACCACCGGGCCGCTCTTGTGCTCGCGGTAGCCGGCCACCACGCAGTCGGCGGTGCGCTCGTGCTTGATCTTGAACATGGTCCGCTCGCCCGGCCGGTACGGCTGGTCCAGCGGCTTGGCCACCACGCCGTCCAGCCCGGCGCCCTCGTACTCGGCGAACCAGGTCTGCGCCACGTCCCGGTCGGTGGAGGCGGGGGCGGTGAACACCGGGTCGCGGGCGGCGCCGAGCGCCGTCTCCAGGGCCGCGCGGCGCACCGACAGCGGCTCGTCCAGCAGCGGGGCGTCACCGAGCGCGAGCAGGTCGAAGGCGATGAAGGAGGCGGGCGTCCGCTCCGCGAGCAGCCGCACCCGGCTGGCCGCCGGGTGGATGCGCTCCAGCAGTTCCTCGAACCGCAGCCGGCCGTCCCGGGCGATCACCACCTCGCCGTCCAGCACGCAGCGCGGCGGCAGCTCCCGCCGCAGCGCGGCGACCAGCTCGGGGAAGTACCTGGTCAGCGGTTTGCCGGTGCGGCTGCCGAGCTCCACCTCGTCGCCGTCGCGGAACACGATCGTCCGGAAGCCGTCCCACTTGGCCTCGTACTGCATCCCCGGCGGGATCTTCGCCACCGACTTGGCGAGCATCGGCGCCACCGGCGGCATCACGGGCAGGTCCATGGCTCCGATCCTCGCGCGCACGGCCGGAAGGCGCGCGACGAGAAGGCCCGCGACGAAAAGGCCCGCGACGAAAAGACGCGCGCGGGGCACGGCGCCCTTAGCGTGAGGGGCATGGGCTCAGCCGTGGAACTGGATGTCGCCGGGCGCAGCGTCCGACTGTCGAACCCGGACAAGGTGTACTACCCCGAGCGCGGCTTCACCAAGCTGGACGTCGCGCAGTACTACCTGGCCGTCGCCGACGGGGTGCTGCGCGGACTGCGCGACCGGCCCACCACCCTGCAGCGCTTCCCGGACGGCGTGGACGGCGAGTTCTTCTACCAGAAACGCGCCCCCAAGGGCCTGCCGGACTGGCTGCCCACCGCCCGGATCAACTTCCCCAGCGGCCGCTCCGCCGACGAGATCTGCCCCACCGAGCCGGCCGCCGTGCTGTGGGCCGCCAACCTCGGCTGCCTCACCTTCCACCCCTGGCCGGTCCGCCGCTCCGACACCGAGCACGTCGACGAGCTGCGCATCGACCTCGACCCGCAGCCCGGCACCGACTTCCACGACGCCGTCCGCGCCGCCCACGAACTGCGCGCCCTGCTGGAGGAGTACGGGCTGCGCGGCTGGCCCAAGTCCTCCGGCGGGCGCGGCCTGCACGTGTACGTCCCGCTGGCGCCCGAGTGGACCTTCACCGACGGCCGGCACGCGGTGATCGCCCTCGGCCGGGTGCTGGAGCAGCGCATGCCCGGGCAGGTCACCACCGCCTGGTGGAAGGAGGAGCGCGGTGAGCGGATCTTCGTCGACTACAACCAGATGGCCCGCGACCGCACCATCGCCTCCGCCTACTCCCTGCGCGCCCGCCCGCGCGCCACCGCCTCGACCCCGCTGCGCTGGGAGGAGCTCGACGACGCCTCCCCCGAGGACTTCGACCTGCGCACCGTCCCCGCCCGCTTCGCCGAACTCGGCGACCTGAACGCCGGGATGGACGGCCGGGCGTACTGGCTGGACGGCCTGCTGGAGCTGTACGACAAGCAGCTGCGCGACGAGGGCCTCGGCGAGCTCCCGTACCCGCCCGACCACCCCAAGGCGGCCGGCGAGCCGACCAGGGTGCAGCCCAGCCGGGCCCGGAAAGCGTAGGGCGTGTCTTCACACCCCCGTCATGGCCAGCACGAACCAGAGGACGCCGCCCAGCACCACCAGGGTGAACAGCAGGACGCCCCCGACCGCGCCGGAGAGCAGCAGCCCCCGGCCGACCCGCCGCGCGCGCAGGCCGACGCCGGTCAGCAGCACGCCCGCCACCCCCGGTGCCAGGGCCAGCGCCAGCAGCATCACCGTCCGCGCCACCTCGGCGTCCGACACCAGGTGGCACTCGTCGCCCTCGCACACCGCCCAGACGTCCTCGCCGACCGGCGCGCCCGCCCACATCCGGGCGTGCTCGTGCGCCGGGCTCCCGCCGTCCGGGCGGAACGCGCCCCGGCAGTCCGAAGGGGGTGGGCCGTCCTCGAACGCCGGGATCAGACACCGCTCCGCCCGGAACGTCCCGGGCACCCCCACCAGGCCCGCCGCCTGCCCGAACTGCCGCACCGGCCCGCCCACCAACCACCCGGCCAGCCACACCAGCAGCACCCCGGCCGCCACCGGCCCCCACCGCCGCACCGCCACCCCCATCGGCTCACCCCCGCTGGGGTGACGCCACCGACGGCCGGACGGTTGCACGGGCGGCCAAGCGGGCGACCAAGCAGGCAGCCGGGCGGCCAAGCGGGCAGCCGCCGTGCGCCCCTCCCGGCAGGTGTCAGCCGACCCGGGCGCCCTCCGGCGCCAGCTCGGCGATGATCCGGACCGCCTCCGCGAGCTGCGCGTCCGTCAGGTCCCCGCGCGCGGTCAGCCGCAGCCGGGACACCCCGTCCGGCACGGACGGCGGGCGGAAGCAGCCGACGGCGAGCCCGGCCCGCCGGCAGTCGGCGGCCCAGGCGACGGCGGCCTCCGCGCCCGGGGCGCGCACCGACACCACGGCCGCGTCCGGCTCGCAGGCCCGGAGTCCGGCGGCGGTCAGCCGGGCCGCGAGGCCGCGGGCCACCTCGCGGGTGCGATCGGCGCGGTGCGGCTCGGCGCGCAGCAGGCGCAGCGCGGCGAGGGCGGCGGCGACGGCGGCCGGGGCGAGGCCGGTGTCGAAGATGAAGGTGCGGGCGGTCTCGGTGAGGTGGCGGATCACCCGGCGCGGCCCGAGCACGGCGCCGCCCTGCGAACCGAGCGACTTGGAGAGCGTGACGGTGGCGACGGTGTCCGGCTGCCCGGCGAGCCCGGCCGCCGCGAGCGCCCCGGCGCCGCCGGGGCCGAGGACGCCCAGCCCGTGCGCGTCGTCGACCAGCAGCGCTGCGCCGTGCGCCCGGGCGGCGGCGGACAGCCCGGCCAGCGGGGCGGCGTCGCCGTCCACCGAGAACACCGAGTCGCTGACCACCAGCGCCCGCCGCTGCGTCCGGCGCTCCAGCGCCTCCCGGACGGCCTGCGGGTCGCTGTGCGGGGCCCGGTGGACGTCGGCGCGGGCGAGCCGGCAGCCGTCGATCAGCGAGGCGTGGTTGTAGGCGTCCGACACGATCAGCGTGTCCGGGTCGGTGAGCGCGGTCAGCGCGGCCAGGTTGGCGGTGTACCCGGAGGAGAACACCAGCGCCGCCTCGACCCCGCAGAACGCGGCGAGCTCCTCCTCCAGTTCGGTGTGCAGCGCGGTCGTCCCGGTCACCAGCCGCGACCCGGTCGATCCTCCGCCCCAGCGCAGCGCCGCCTCGGCCGCCGCCTGCGTCACCGCCGGGTGCCTGGTCAGCCCCAGGTAGTCGTTCCCGGCCAGGTCGAGCACCGGGTCCTGTGCCGTGCGGCTGCGCAGCCGGCGGGTCAGCCCGGCCTCGGCCCGCAGCTCGGCGGCCTCGTCGAGCCAGTCGAAGACGGCCGCCGGGGCCAGGTCGGTGGTGTGCGTTCCGGACGCGAGCGGTTGGACCATGCCCGGCACTCTGGCACGGCCCCGCCGCCGCGATCAATGTGCGGCCGCGCACAGCTTCGCGGCCGCCGGTGCAGCGATCCGGACAGTCCCGGGGCGGGTGCCGGCGGAGAGCGGGCTTTGCCGGGGGTGGCGGCGAGCAGGCAAGATAGCCGGGTGACCCTCCTTGATCTGATGCCGAAGCCCGCCACGCCCGATGCGCTGTACGAGACCTTCGCCGCGTGGGCGGAGGAGCGCGGGATCACGCTGTACCCGGCGCAGGAGGAGGCGCTGATCGAGCTGGTGTCGGGGAACAACGTGATCCTGGCGACGCCGACCGGGTCGGGCAAGAGCCTGGTGGCGGCCGGGGCGCACTTCGCGGCGCTGGCGGAGGGGAAGCGGACGTTCTACACGGCGCCGATCAAGGCGCTGGTGTCGGAGAAGTTCTTCGACCTGGTCAAGATGTTCGGCACCGAGCAGGTCGGCATGATGACCGGCGACGCGAGCGTGAACCCGACCGCGCCGATCATCTGCTGCACGGCCGAGGTGCTGGCGCAGATCGCGCTGCGCGACGGCCTCCGGGCGGACGTCGGCCAGGTGGTCATGGACGAGTTCCACTTCTACGCGGAGCCGGACCGCGGCTGGGCCTGGCAGATCCCGCTGCTGGAGCTGCCGCAGGCGCAGTTCCTGCTGATGTCGGCGACGCTCGGCGACGTGCGCCGCTTCGAGGAGGACCTGACCCGCCGGACGGGCCGCCCGACGACGGTGGTGCGCAACACGACCCGCCCGGTGCCGCTGTTCTACGAGTACCGCCGCACCACGATGCACGACACCCTGGAGGAGCTGCTGCAGACCGGCCAGGCGCCGGTCTACGTGGTGCACTTCACGCAGAAGGAGGCGGTGGACCGGGCGCAGTCGCTGATGAGCATCAACATGTGCTCGAAGGCGGAGAAGGACGCCATCGCCGACCTGATCGGCGGTTTCCGCTTCACCACCAAGTTCGGCCGCAACCTGTCCCGTTTCGTGCGCCACGGCATCGGCGTGCACCACGCGGGCATGCTGCCGAAGTACCGCCGGCTGGTCGAACGCCTCGCCCAGGCGGGCCTGTTGAAGGTGATCTGCGGGACGGACACGCTCGGTGTCGGCGTCAACGTGCCGATCCGCACGGTGCTGTTCACCGCCCTGTCGAAGTACGACGGGCAGCGGGTGCGGATCCTGCGCGCCCGGGAGTTCCACCAGATCGCCGGGCGCGCGGGCCGGGCCGGGTTCGACACCGTCGGACAGGTGGTGGCGCAGGCGCCCGAGCACGTGATCGAGAACGACAAGGCGATCGCCAAGGCCGGGGACGACCCGAAGAAGAAGCGCAAGGTGGTGCGCAAGAAGGCGCCGGAGGGCTTCGTCGGCTGGACCGAGGAGACCTTCGACAAGCTGATCGGCGCCGACCCGGAGCCGCTGGTCTCCCGGTTCAAGGTGAGCCACGCGATGCTGCTGTCGGTGATCGGCCGCCCCGGCAACGCCTTCGAGGCGATGCGCAAGCTCCTCACCGACAACCACGAGGACCGCGCGGCGCAGCGCCGGCACATCCGCACCGCGATCGCGATCTACCGCTCCCTGCTGCAGGGCGGCGTGGTCGAGCGGCTGCCGGAGCCGGACGCCGAGGGCCGGATCGTGCGCCTGACGCTCGACCTCCAGGAGAACTTCGCGCTCAACCAGCCGCTCTCCACCTTCGCCCTGGCCTCCTTCGAGCTCCTCGACCCGACCTCGCCCTCGTACGCGATGGACGTGATCTCGGTGGTCGAGGCGACCCTCGACGACCCGCGCCAGATCCTCGCCGCGCAGCAGAACAAGGCGCGCGGCGAGGCCATCGGCGAGATGAAGCGCGACGGGATCGAGTACGAGGAGCGGATGGAGCGGCTCCAGGAGATCACCTACCCGAAGCCGCTGGAGGAGCTGCTCACCCACGCGTACGAGGTGTACCGCCGGGCGCACCCGTGGATCGGCGACCACGAGCTGCGGCCGAAGTCGGTGGTCCGCGACCTGTACGAGCGGGCGATGACCTTCTCGGACTACGTCGGCTTCTACGAGCTGGCGCGCACCGAGGGCATCGTGCTGCGCTACCTGGCGGGCGCGTTCAAGGCGCTGGAGCAGACCGTCCCCGAGGACGTGAAGACCGACGACCTGAAGGACGTCATCGCCTGGCTCGGCGAACTGGTCCGCCAGGTCGACTCCAGCCTGCTGGACGAGTGGGAGCAGCTGGCCAACCCGACGGACCCGCAGGCCCCCGAGGTGACGCTGGACGACAAGCCGGCGCCGGTGACGGCGAACGCGCGGGCGTTCCGGGTGCTGGTGCGCAACGAGCTGTTCCGCCGGGTCGAGCTGTGCGCGCTGGAGCACTACGCGGAGCTCGCCGAGCTGGACGGCTCGTACGGCTGGGACGCGGACCGCTGGGCGGACGCCATGGACGGGTACTGGGAGGAGTACGACGACCTCGGCACCGGCCCGAACGCGCGCGGCCCCAAGATGCTGATCATCGAGGAGGAGGACTCCGCCTGGAAGGTCCGGCAGATCTTCGACGACCCGGAGGGCGACCACGACTGGGGCATCAGCGCCGAGGTCGACCTGTACGGCTCGGACGAGGAGGGCCGGGCGGTGCTGCGGGTCACCGCGGTGGACCGGCTGGGCGGCTGACGGATCGTCAACCCCCGCTTGCGGAGTCGCCGGCCCCCCGGAGCGGGGGGTCGGCGCGGCGTCACATCCAGACGAACGGCGCGCCCGCCGCGTAGGAGAGCGCGCGGGTCGCCTCCTCCAGGGTCTGCTCGGTGGTGAGCGCCGGGCCCGACGGCGTCGAGGCCGGGGTGGACTGGGTGCCGGGGCCGGGCGTGCGGGCGTCGCTGAGCCGGGAGCTCGCCACCGTCACGTAGTGCCCGACCGCCTCGACCCGCGGCTCGGCCGACTTGGGCCCGCCGGAGGACGGCGCGGGGGCGGCGTTGGTGTCCGGAAGGATGAAGGCGAGCGCGCCGGGCTTGCCGCGCAGGGTGTCGGCGGCCCGGGTGGCGGCGGCCTGGTCGCCGAAGCGCAGGACGGTGACACTGCTGAGCACCGGGCGGTCCTGGCCGGTGAAGCTGACGGTCAGGTAGGCCTGGCAGCCGGTGTCCTTGAGCAGTTCCTGGGTGCGGTCCTGCAGCACCTCGGTGCAGTTGCCGCCCTGCCGGATGGCGCCACGCCGGGCCTTGTACCCGGCGGCCTCGACCGGCCGCTGGGCGGGGAAGAGGCTGTCGGCATTGAGGCCCTCGGGGTCGGTGCGCGGCGGCGGGGTCCCCACCACCGGCGGCGTCCTGGCCGCGTCCTTGCTGGACGGGCCGAGCCCGGGTATGTAGTCGCCGGGCATCGGGCGGGTGATGATCCATCCGCCGGCGGCCACCACTCCCACCACGACGACCCAGCCCACGGCCCGGCGGGCCGTCAGCCGCCTGCCCCTGCCGCCGACCCGACTGCCGATCAGGTCCGTGCCCGCGCCGGCGGGGGCCCCGCCGGTCCGCCGCACTGCCTGGCCGTTCTGGCCCTCTCCCGGAGTCGGGGTGCGCTCCCCCTGCGTGGTCATGGCGCAGATTCTAAGCAACCGTCGGGTGGCGTGGATCACGGGGTGGGGGGTTGCCGGTCACCGCCGCGTGCCGGCGCCCGCGACCGTCCGGCACGCGCACCGGCGACCGCCCTGCGCCGGTCTCCCCGGCCCTTCGCCGCGACCGCACCCTACCGGCCGGTAACCTCCGATTCGCACCGGCGTCAAGCTCGTGACCAGCGACGACACCGTGAGCTTCGACACTGTGGCAAGTGGCACATCCTTCCGCCGATCTTCTGGCGGGTTCCCTCTGGCGCCATTCGAGCGCCACCAGGCAGGATCGGCCCCATGGATCTGCTCGATACCCTCACCGCCAAGGGCCTGCGCGGCGAAGTCCCGACCCGCGAGGAGGCGCTGGCCGTCCTCGCCACCACCGACGACGAGCTGCTGGACGTCGTCGCCGCGGCCGGCAAGGTCCGCCGGAGGTGGTTCGGCCGGCGCGTGAAGCTCAACTACCTGGTGAACCTCAAGAGCGGGCTCTGCCCGGAGGACTGCAACTACTGCTCGCAGCGGCTGGGCTCCAAGGCCGAGATCCTCAAGTACACCTGGCTCAAGCCCGACCAGGCCGCCGACGCGGCCCGCGCCGGGGTGGCCGGCGGCGCCAAGCGCGTGTGCCTGGTCGCCAGCGGCCGCGGCCCCACGGACCGCGACATCGACCGGGTCACCGACACCATGGCCGCCATCAAGGACGCCGACCCCGAGGTCGAGATCTGCGTCTGCCTCGGCCTGCTCTCCGACAACCAGGCGGAGCGGCTGAAGGCGGCCGGCGCCGACGCCTACAACCACAACCTCAACACCTCCGAGAAGACCTACGGCGACATCACCACCACCCACACCTACGCGGACCGGGTGGACACCGTGCAGAAGGCGCACGGCGCGGGCCTGTCCGCCTGCTCCGGCCTGATCGCCGGCATGGGCGAGAGCGACGAGGACCTGGTCGACGTGGTGTTCGCGCTGCGCGAGCTGGGCTCGGACTCCGTCCCGGTCAACTTCCTGATCCCGTTCGAGGGCACCCCGCTCGCCAAGGAGTGGAACCTCAGCCCGCAGCGCTGCCTGCGCATCCTGGCGATGGTCCGCTTCGTCAACCCGGACACCGAGGTGCGGATCGCCGGCGGCCGCGAGGTGCACCTGCGCTCGATGCAGCCGCTCGGCCTGCACGTCGCCAACTCGATCTTCCTCGGCGACTACCTGACCAGCGAGGGCCAGGCCGGGCAGACCGACCTCGACATGATCAAGGACGCCGGCTTCGAGGTCGAGGGCGCCGGCGAGGCCACCCTGCCCCGCCACCGCGCGGACGTCGCGGCGGCCTCCTCCTGCGGCACCGCGGCCTCGGCCTGCGGCAGCGGCGGCGGCTGCGGCCCGTGCGGCGGGCACGCGCACGCGCCGGCCGACGCCCCCGTCGCGGTCGACGCCGACGCCGACGCCGCCTCGGACGCCTCGGACGCCTCGGACGGGGAGCTGCGCAGCGACCTCGTCAAGGTCCGGCTGCGCGGCGCCGGCACCGAACTCGCGCCCAATGCCTGATAGTTCTGGAGACTGACGCATCATGCCCCAGCTGTCCGCGGACACGCTGCTCACCCTCGACCGCGCCCACGTCTGGCACCCGTACGGGCCGATGCCCGGCACCGCCACCCCGTACGTGGTCGAATCCGCCTCGGGAGTCCGGCTGCGCCTCGCCGAGCCCGTCGCGGGCGGGCAGCGCGAGCTCGTCGACGGGATGTCGTCCTGGTGGGCGGCCATCCACGGATACCGGCACCCGGTGCTGGACGAGGCCGTGCGCGAGCAGCTGGGGCGGATGAGCCACGTCATGTTCGGCGGGCTCACCCACGAGCCCGCCGTCCGGCTGGCGGCGACGCTGGTCGAGATCACGCCCGAGCCGCTGCAGCACGTCTTCCTCGCCGACTCGGGCTCGGTGGCCGTCGAGGTCGCGCTGAAGATGTGCCTCCAGTACTGGCAGTCCACCGGCCGCCCGGCCAAGCGCCGGCTGCTGACCTGGCGCGGCGGGTACCACGGCGACACCTTCCACCCGATGTCCGTCTGCGATCCGGACGGCGGCATGCACCACCTGTGGGGCGGGGTGCTGCCCGGGCAGCTGTTCGCCCCGCAGCCGCCGGCCGGGTTCGACGCCCCGCTCGACGCCGGGTACGCGGCCGAGTTCGAGGAGCTGATGGCCCGGCACGCCGACGAGCTGGCCGCCGTCATCGTCGAACCGGTGGTGCAGGGCGCCGGCGGGATGCAGTTCCACTCCCCCGCCTACCTGCGGATGCTGCGCGAACTCTGCGACCGGTACGGGGTGCTGCTCGTCTTCGACGAGATCGCCACCGGATTCGGCCGCAGCGGCGCACTGTTCGCCGCCGACCACGCGGGCGTCTCGCCGGACGTGATGTGCCTGGGCAAGGCGCTCACCGGCGGCTACCTGACCCTCGCCGCCGCGCTGTGCACCCGCGAGATCGCCGACGGCATCAGCCGCGGCGAGATGCCGGTGCTCGCGCACGGGCCGACCTTCATGGGCAACCCGCTGGCCTGCGCGGCCGCCAACGCCTCGCTGGAGCTGCTGCTGGGCCAGGACTGGGCGGTCGGGGTCAAGCGCATCGAGGCCGGACTGGCCGACGGGCTCGCGGCCGCCGCCGGCCTCCCGGGCGTCCGGGACGTCCGGGTCCAGGGCGCCATCGGCGTCGTCCAGTTGGACCACCCGGTGAACGTCCCGGCGGCCACCGAGGCGGCCGCCCGGGCCGGCGTCTGGCTGCGCCCCTTCCGGGACCTGATCTACACCATGCCCCCCTACGTGACGGAGGACGAGGACGTGGCACGCATCGCCGACGCCGTGACCGCTGCGGCGGTGGCCGGATGAGCGCGCGGATCCTGTTCATGACGGGCACCAACACCGAGGTCGGCAAGACCGTCGCCACGGCAGCGGTCGCCTCGGCCGCGCTGCAGGCCGGCCTGCGGGTCGCGGTGCTCAAGCCCGGGCAGACCGGGATCGCCCCCGGCGAACCCGGCGACGCCGATGAAGTCCGGCGCCTGGCCGGTGACCTGACGATCCGTGAGCTCGTCCGCTACCCGGAGCCGCTGGCGCCCGACACCGCCGCCCGGCGGGCCGGGATGCCCTTCCTCTCCCCCGCCGAGGTGGCCGACGCCGTCGCCGAACTGGCCGCCGGGCACGACCTGGTGCTGGTCGAGGGCGCGGGCGGGCTGCTCGTCCGCTACGACGACGAGGGCCGCACCCTGGCCGACCAGGCGCGGGCCGTCCTGGACGCCGGGCTGCCGGCCGAGGTCCTGCTCGTCGCCTCCGCCGGGCTGGGCACGCTGAACATCGTCGCGCTCTCGGCGGAGGCCCTGGCCGCCCGCCGGCTGCCGCTCACGGGCGTGCTCGTCGGCTCCTGGCCCACCGCCCCCGGGCTCGCCGAGCGCTGCAACCTCGCCGACCTGCCGCGCTCGGCCGGCGCCCCGCTGCTCGGCGCCCTGCCGGAACGCGCCGCAGCCGCCGAGGACTTCGCCGCCCTCGCCCTCGCCTCGCTCTCCCCCCAGCTGGGCGGCACCTGGAACGCGGAGCACTTCGCGCACTCCCACCGGCCCGAATAGGCCCGGCTTCGCTCGAAGGTGTGATTCCGGCGCCCGAACCCTGGGTTCGGACGCTACGGGCTCAATACCGTTCCTCCTATGACAGACGGGATGACGGTAGACGAGTCTCTTCGGGCCCTGGCCGCCCTGGAGGCTGCGTGGAAGGACGACGACGAGGCGCTGTCCGCCCTCGCCGCGGGCGGTGCGGACGAGCGGTCGCTCCCGGCGCTGGTCGCCGCGTACGGCGAGCACGCGATGGACACCCTGATGGCCCTGGCCTTCGGCCTGCGGTCCACCATGAGCGACGAGGAGCTCGCCGAACTCTCCGACGCGGTGAGCTCCAACATCGGCGCCCGGATGAGCGCCCTGCTCACCCAGACACTGAAGACCTGGGGCACCCTCGCACCCCGGGACGACCTGGCGGTGACCAAGGCCATCGCCCACGCGGTGATCGACTCCATGCGCGCCGTGACCGAGGACCCGAGCCAGACCGAAGTCCTCCCCCTGCTGGCCACCTTCCGCACCTACGCCCTCAACGGCGCCTGACACCGGAACCTCGGCGCGGGCTTCGAGACCCCTCGAAGCCCGCGCCGTCACGTCTGCACCCTCATCCGCCCTGCGGCGAGCGCGAATCCACCCGTCGAGGAGGCGAAGAGGATAAGGACGAACACCAATGCACTCGCCGCGGTGGGAACACACCCAGGAATCGCGAGGAAAACCACACCCGCGAGCGCGAAACTCCCGATGGTGATGGCACCGGAGGCGATTACGGTCGCATTCCCCTGCGGAGGACGACGACCAGCCGCTCGATGACGTCCGGCCGGGCGGCCCCGAGGTCGATCAGGATGACTCCGGTGGCTTTGGCCGAGCGCCAGTCGATGCCGAGGGAGGGCAGTTCGACCTCGGCGGCGTGCAGGACGGCCTGGAGGTCGTCGAGGATGTCGGCCGCGCCGCGACGGTCCTCGACCGTGACCTTGTCGATCATGCTGCTCATGGGGCATCGCACTCTTCGCTGTTCGTGATCCAACGCGCTTCGGTGTCCCACTCCACGCCACCTCCGACGGGCCGGAGGAAGGCCAGCCCGGTCGGCCGGTAGGGCTCGGACGGCGGCGCCACCCGTCGCACGGGCGGCGCCGCCGGGACGATGGCGCCACTGCCCATCCGCGCCTCGGGAACGGAATCGCCGCACTGCGGGCACCGACAGGGCGGAAAGTTCCGCCGCAGGACGATGCTTTCGCCGGATTGAACGTTCGTCATATCCACGGAATAACTCCTCTCTGTTGCCAACTCCTCACCAAGAGTGGCCAATCGCGGCTAGCATCGGAAGAGCTTCACTTTGACAGCGAGCACTGTGGAAATGGGTGGTTGCCATGCCTCAGCGGGAAGTAGACCCGACCGCATCTCCGAACGCAGCCATCGGCGTTCAGCTCCGGCGCTTCCGCAAGGCGAGAGGGCTCACTCAGATCGAGCTCGGGCGGCGGACCAACTACAGCGATTCGCTCATCTCCATGATCGAGAACGGAGACCGTCCCGCACCGCTGAACCTCGTCCGGCGATGCGACAAGGAACTCGACACCTGCGAGGCGCTTGAGCTCCTGTACTGGAGCGCGAAGAACAGCACTCTGATCGGTGGATTCGTCTCCTACACCGAGCACGAAGCCAAGGCCACCGCCTTCAAGATCTTCGAGCTGAACGTCATCCCGGGACTGCTCCAGACGCGGGGCTACGCATCGGCGCTCATCAACGCCGCAGCCCAACGAGGTGAGATCCCCGAGGACAAAGCCATCGAACGCCTGAATGTCCGCATGGCGCGGCAGGCCTTGCTGTACCGCGAACCGTCTCCCTCCATCCACATCGTCCTGGACGAGAGCTGCCTGCGAACCGTTGGCGGCCCCTTCGTCATGGCCGAGCAGCTTCGCCGACTTGAGAGCGTGGCCGGCCTTCCGCACGTCATGCTGCAGATCGCGCCGTCCACTCTTGGCGAAGCCCTCCCGGCGACCATGCCGTTCACCCTGCTGACCAGCACGGACAAGAAGTGGATGGCCTACCTCGAAACCATCCAACGGGGCTACGTCGAGCGCGAGGACGAGGACAAGATCCGCTCCCTCGTAGAGACTTACCATTGGCTCCAGGCCCAAGCCCTCTCATGCGAAAACTCGTTGGCCCTCATCCGCACCCGTCTCAAGGAGTTCCACGCCATGTTCCCCATCGCGACGGTCAAGCCCACCTCCTGGCTGAAGTCCTCGTACAGCAACGGCGGCGGCCAATGCATCGAGGTCGCACCCGGGCTCCCCGGCATCCTCCCCGTCCGCGACAGCAAGGACCCCGAGGGCCCTCGACTCGCCTTCGGCGCCGACGCCTGGCGGTCCTTCATCACCGGCGTCAAGTCCGGCGACTTCGGCACTGTCTGAGATCCTCGGCTGCCGACCAGCGGGGTCCGGTCGGGGTGCCGTACTTGATCCAGGCCGCCGGGGTGGCGTTGTCGTTGCGCAGGTGGAAGGCCAGGCCGACCGGGTCAACCCCTTCTCTTCGAACTCTGCTCGATATACCGTACATAACGCTTGTTACGTACCGGGCAGGTCAGCGTAGCGAAGCACCTCGCATCCACCACCCTCACCTGGAGAGTCTGCTGTGACCGAACCCGCCGAGACCATCAAGTACCGCAAGAACGGCCTCACCCGCGGCGTCACGGACGAGCTCGCCGAGAACATGAAGCAGGGCTGGGCCGACACCGAGCGCCTCTCCCTGAAGCCGATCCCGCAGGCCGCGCACACCGCCCGCCGCCGCGCCGAGCTGTCCGCGGCCTTCCCCGGCGAGCGCCTGGTGGTCCCGTCCGGCAACCCGAAGGTGCGGGCCAACGACACCGACTACCCGTTCCGCCCGTCCTCCGACTACGTCTACCTGACCGGCGACCAGTCCCAGGACGCCGTGCTGGTCCTGGAGCCGACCGGCGACACCGGCCACCGGGCCGTGCTCTACCTGCGCGACCGCTCCCGGACCGACAACGGCGAGTTCTGGCTGGACAACCACGGCGAGCTGTGGGACGGCCGCCGCAACAGCCTGGCCGAGAGCGAGCAGCTGCTCGGCCTGCCCTGCCGGGACGTCCGCACCGTCCGCGCGGACCTGGGCGCCGCCACCGGCCCGGTGCGCGTGCTGCGCCGCCACGACGCGGGCGTGGAGCAGTCCCTCCAGGGCCGGGCCGTCGCCGAGCGGGACGCGGAGTTCGAGGTCTTCCTGTCCGGCCAGCGCCTGGTCAAGGACGAGTTCGAGATCGCCGAGCTGCGCTTCGCCTGCGAGGCCACCGCCCGCGGCTTCGAGGACGTGGTGCGCATCCTCGGCACCGACACCGAGACCCCCGAGCGGCTGATCGAGGGCACCTTCTTCGTCCGGGCCCGGATCGAGGGCAACGACATCGGCTACGGCAGCATCGCCGCGGCCGGCCCGCACGCCACCACCCTGCACTGGGTGCGCAACAACGGCCACGCCAAGCCCGGCGACCTCCTGCTGCTCGACGCCGGCGTGGAGACCAACCGCCTGTACACCGCCGACGTCACCCGCACCCTCCCGGTCAGCGGCCGCTTCACCGACCTGCAACGCAAGGTCTACGACGCGGTGTACGCGGCGCAGGAGGCCGGCATCGCCGCGGTGAAGCCCGGCGCCGACTTCCGCGACTTCCACCACGCCGCCCAGCGCGAGCTCGCCGAACACCTCACCTCCTGGGGCCTGTTCGGCGACCTCACCGCCGACAAGGTGTACGAGCTGGGCCTGCACCGCCGCTTCACCCTGGCCGGCACCGGCCACATGCTCGGCCTCGACGTCCACGACTGCGCCCACTCGCGCACCGAGGAGCACGTCGACGGCCCGCTGAAGCCGGGCATGGTGCTCACCGTCGAGCCGGGCATCTACTTCCAGCAGAACGACCTGACCGTGCCCGAGGAGTACCGCGGCATCGGCGTCCGGATCGAGGACGACATCCTGGTCACCGAGGACGGCAACGAGAACCTGTCGGCCGGCCTCCCCCGCACCTCCACCGAGGTCGAGGCCTGGCTCGCCGAACTGCGCGGCTGAGCTGGGCGGCTGAGTCCGGGAACGGCGCATGCGGCACCCGGGAGCTCCCGGGTGCCGCACGGTACCGGCTACTTCAGCTTCCCCAGCGCCGTCCCCACCCGCTGGACGGCGGCGACGACGTCCTCGGGCTGGCGGGCGGTGAAGCAGAGGCGGAAGAAGCCGGGTGCCGGGTTGTGCATGGTGCCGCCGGGCAGCAGGGTGACCTCGGTGGGCTCGGCCATGAGGTACCTGAACAGCAGCTCCTCCTTCGGGTCGAGTCCGCTCGACCGGGCGAGCGGCAGCCCGGCCACCTCCTCGTGACCGTGGACGGGGTGCTTGCCGAGGTACTTGGAGAGGTCGAGCCAGAAGAACTGGGCGGCGTTGTCGCCAGGCCGGTGCACGTAGTCGATCCTGGCGGCGTCCAGGGCGCCCTTGACCCTGTCGAAACTGGTCTTGAGCAGCGTGCGGTACTCCCGCATCGCATAGGTGGTGTAGAGCTCGCCGCCGGAGCCGTTGGCGGGGGCGCTCAGCAGGTCCTGGATGACGTAGGTCTTCAGCGAGTCGAAGGGGCTGAACCAGGGCAGCGGGTGGGTGGGCTCGGCCGGGTCGTTGTTGCCGAGCATGGTGTTGCGCACGGCGAGGTTCCGGGAGATCACGAAGCCGGTGCGGAAGCCGGACAGGCCGAAGTCCTTGGCGAAGCCCCAGACCACGTGGATCCGGGCGGGCTGCTCCTGGTACGCCTTCAGGGCCAGCGCGCTGGTGAACTTCGTTGTGCTGCTGTCGAGTTGGGAGTGACAGTAGATCTCGTCCGAGATGATGTGCAGGTCGGTGTCCGTGAGCGCCCACCCGTAGATCTCGTCCAGCAGGGCCCGCGAGTAGTTCACGCCCAGCGGGTTGTGCGGGTTGGTGAGGACGAGCAGGCGCGGCGTGCGGCCGGCCGCCTTCCGGTCCTCGTAGGCCTTCTTGAGCAGGGGCAGGGTGAGCCGGTACCGCTCCTCCCCCGCGGTCGGCAGGTTCACCGGGACGCACCTGAGCCTGGGCCGCTCCTGGAAGGACCAGTTGAAGCCCTGCCAGTACGGCGCGGGGATCAGCACCTCGTCGCCGTCCTTGAGCGGCGGGCCGACCGGGTCGGCGCCCTTGAGCGCGAAGGCGATGCACTCCAGCGCGGAGGAGACCCCGGCCACGCCGAACACGTCGCCCTCGTGGACCTCGGCGCCGAGCGCCAGGGTGAGCAGCTTGGCGACCGGCCGGCGCACCGCCAAGGTCCCGGCCGAGTCGATGTACTGGATGTACCGCTCGGGGATCAGCTGGATGTTGTCGAAGACCTTCTTCTTCATCGAGTGGTGGTAGAGCAGGACGTTCTCGGCGACGGACAGGTTGACCGCTCGGGGGGACGCCACGTGCTGGTGGAAGTAGGCGAGGGCCTGTTCCAGGTCGGTCATCCGGGTGAGCTGTTCGGCGGCCGCCTCGGGGGAGGCGAGGGTGCGGGTGTCGTCGGTCATGGCAGTCCTTCTCCGGGCTTCGCGGGGTGGGCTGGGCGGCGTGCCGGAACATGGTCGTTCGCACACGCATCGGCCCCAGCGGACCACGCCCCGGGCACGGCCGCCAGCGCTCGGCGCCCGTCCGGACGGGGGCGGGATCAGGCGGTCAGCGGCTTGACCCAGCGGCTCCACTGCGGTTCGGGGCGGTAGCCGGCGGCCTCCCAGGTGCGGTGGCCGAGGGCGTTGTCGTCCAGCACCATGGCGTCCGCGCGGCGGCCGCGAGCAGGGCGGCGCCGATGCCCCGGCGGCGGTGGTCGGGGTCGACGGCGAGCCGGTAGAGGTGGCAGCGCCAGCCGTCCCAGCCGGCGATCACGGTGCCGAGGACGGCGGTCGGGTCGCCCGCCGGGGTCGCGACGATCAGGCACTCCGGGTCCCGGGCGAGCAGCGCGGCCACGCCCGGGGCGTCGTCCGTGATGCTGGCGCCCTTCGCCGCCCTGGCCCAGAGGGCGAGCAGGGCGGGGATCTCGTCGGGGGTGGCAGTGCGCGGGGCGATCTCGTCGGTCATGGCGGCCTGTCTAGCAGGCGGTTTCGCCCGGCGGCCGAGGGCGTCCGCAGCCTGGACGGACGGGCCGTCAGCCCAGCCGCCACACCGTGGTGGTCTTGACGGCGGTGTCCTCCAGGTCCGCGACGACCGGCACCTGGTAGGCGGCGAGCGCGGTGAACCGCTCCCGGGGCAGGTAGGCCCGGCCGGGGTCGCCGACGATGACGGTGGCGCCGCGCGCGGCGGCCCGTTCCAGGAAGGGCAGGAAACGGGCGGCCATGGCCCGTTCGTAGAACACGTCACCGGCGAGCACCACGTCGGCCGGGGCGCCGTCGCCGTCCACCAGGTCCACCAGGGCGGCCTCCACGCGCACGCCGTTGGCCTCGGCGTTGAGGCCGATGGCGGCCACCGCGTAGGCGTCGATCTCGGCGGCGCGCACGGACGCGGCGCCGCTCAGCGCGGCCGCGACGCCGACCACCCCGCCCCCGGCGGCCACGTCGAGCACCGCCCGCCCGGCCACCAGCTCGGGGTGGTCCAGCACGTGGCGGGCGACGGCCACCCCGCCCGCCCAGGCGAACGCCCAGAACGGCGGCGGCAGTCCGACCTCCCCCCGCGCCCGCTCGGTGGTCTCCCACAGGGTGATCGCGTCCTCGGCCATGTGCAGGCCGACCTCGGGGACGAACGGGACGGGCTTCAGCTCGGTCTCGCGCCGGATGAAGGCGAGGTCGGCCTCCGACTGGTCGGCCTCCGCTTGATCGGTCTCCGACGGGTGGGTCTCCGGCTGGTCGGCCTCCGGTTGATCGGCCTCCGACGGATGGGTCTCCGGCTGGTCGGTCTCCGGCTTGAGAGTGCGCAGCTCACTCGGCATCTCCGCAGCATAGGGCCCACGCGGGGGTGCTCACGCCCGCCCGGCCGCCGTCCGGACGCGCCGGGCGAGCGAGCCGGCGCCCGCCGCAGCTACTGGAGGCCGGCCGCGGAGCAGGCGGCGACGTAGTCCGGCGTGCAGATCTGGGC
The DNA here is from genome assembly GCF_042720345.1 of Kitasatospora sp. NPDC058478. Taxonomy (NCBI): domain Bacteria; kingdom Bacillati; phylum Actinomycetota; class Actinomycetes; order Kitasatosporales; family Streptomycetaceae; genus Kitasatospora; species Kitasatospora sp. NPDC058478. The sequence continues at coordinate 22,654 of NZ_JBHXML010000055.1, forward strand.
GACGGTGAAGAGGCCGTCGGCGACCACGGTGGCCTTGACGTTGTCCTTGGTGAGCGCGACCGGGGCGATCAGGCCGGTCGGCACCTTGTCGCTGCTGCCGCTGGTCACCGTGGTCGGCACGAGGGCGCCGCCGATTTCCTGGCCGTAGGCCAGGTCGACGGCCAGCTGCGCGGCCGTGTCGGCCTCCGACTTGAGGGGCTTGTAGACCGACATGGCCTGGGCGCCCGCCAGGATCCTCTGCACGCCGTCGAGTTGGAAGTCCTGGCCGGTCAACGGGACACTCAGGCCGGACGCCTCGGAATCGGACACGCTGGAGTCGACCGCGCTGGGTACGGCAGCGTTGGGGTCGGCCGCGCTGGGATCGGCCGCGTTGGGGTCGGTGGGCGAGCCGTTGGTCGTGATCGCCTCGCCGACGTCCGCCGTGCCGCCTACCACCGCCGCCGCGGCCTGGCCCCGCAGTTCGCCGACCTTGCGGTTGTCGAAGGACACGTAGGCGTCGACCGGGCCCTGGGCGAGGCGGTCGTAGGCGACCACCCTGACGCCCGCGTCGTGCGCCTTCTGGATCGACGCCTGGATCGACTCGGCGTCCACCGCGTCCAGGATCAGCACCTTGGCGCCCTTCTTCACGGCGGCGTCGATCTGGGTCTGCTGGACGGCGGCGTCCTGGCCGGCGTTGTAGTAGTCGATCTGCGCGTCCGGCGCCAGCTCCTTGATCTTCTTCTCGATCAGCGGCCGGTCGAACTGCTCGTAGCGAGTCGTCCTGGCCTCCGGCAGCAGCAGGGCTATCCGCCCGGCTCCCCTCCCGGCCGCGGCCGGGAGGGGAGCCGGTCCGCCGCCGGAGCCGCCGCTGGACGACTGCGTCGCGCTGTCGCAGGACGCCGCGCCCAGGCCGAGGGAAATCGCTGCGGTCACCGCGAGGACGCGGCGCAGCCCGATGCTCATGAGGATGCCTTTCCGATTGGTTGGGTCCACCCCTCTTTCGTTCGAGTCTGGGAACCTTCGGCCGCGACCACGATCCCGGTGCGCCGAATGGGTCTCAGGCCTCCGTCAGCGGGTGTCCGTCAAAAGGCGTCCGCGAGGCGGAGGCTGGCGCGACGGCAGGCCCCGGGGCGGGAGCCGGCGGGACGGCGGCCAGCGGGAGGGTCGCCGTGAGCCGGGCCCCGGACGGCGTCGGGGTGACGGCCAGGGTGCCGCCGTGGTGGCGGGCGATGTCGCGGGCGATCGGCAGGCCCAGGCCGCTGCCGCCCTCGTCGCGGCTGCGGGCGTCGTCGAGGCGGGTGAAGCGTTCGAAGACGCGCTCACGGTCGGCGGGCGGGATGCCCGGGCCGTCGTCCTCGACGTCCAGGACGGCCACGCCTCGGGCGCGGTCGGCGGCGAGCCGGACGTGGACGGCGCCCGCCGCGTGCCGGTCGGCGTTGTCGAGCAGGTTGGTGAGCAGCCGGCCGAGCCAGAGCGGAATGCCTTCGACGGCCACCACGGGGGCCAGGTCGGTGGTGCGCCGGTGCGGGCCGGCCGGGCGGCCGAGCACGGTGGCGGCGACCAGCCCGGTGAGGTCGATCCGCTGCCGGGGCCGGTCCTCGGCGCCGCCCGCGTCGAGCCGGGCGAGCAGCAGCAGGTCGGTGGCGAGGCTCTGCAGCCGGTCGGTGTCCTGGAGCGCGCCGTGCACCAGTTCGGCCCGGACGGCCGGGTCGGGGTGGGTGTCGGCGACCTCCAACTGGGTGCGCAGCACCGCGAGCGGGCTGCGCAGTTCGTGCGAGGCGTCGGCGATGAACTGCCGCTGGCGCCGTCCCGAGGCCTCCAGCCGGTCGAGCATCGCGTTCATGGTGGCGGCCAGGCGGGCGATCTCGTCGGCGGTTCCGGGCTCGGGGACGCGCCGGTGCAGGTCCCGCCCGGTGATCGCGTCGACCTCGGCGCGGATGGCCTCCACCGGCCGCAGCGCGTGCCCGGTCACCCGCCAGGTGACGACCACGCCGATGAGCAGCAGCAGCGGGCAGGCGACGGCGAGCGCGGCCTGGGTGGTGTCGAGGGCCTCGTCGGCGGCGCGCAGCGAGGCGCCCGCGTAGACGGTGACCGGCCCGCCCGGGGTGTCGGCGGTGACGGCGGTGAGCCGCTGGCGGTGGTGGTCGTACAGCGGGTCGACGTCGTCGGTGGTGCGCGAGCCGGTGCGGTGGGCGGCGGTGAGGGCGGTCCGGCCGGCCAGGTTGGGGCTGGCGGCGAGGACGGTGCCGTGGGCGTCGACGGCCTGGAGGAAGTCGGTGCCGTGGCCGGCGTGCAGGACGGGCGTCAGCCGCCCCTGGACGGCGAGTTGGGCGACGGACTCGGCCTGCTGCCGGGTGGCGGAGGCGGCGGAGGCGACCAGGTCGGCGTGCAGGGCGGTCAGCAGTCCGGCGCCGGCCAGGGCCAGGGCCGCGGCGAGCACCGTACCGGCGGCGGCGGTGGCCCGGGCGCGCACGGACCGGGGGACGAAGCGGCGCAGCGGGCGCGGGAGCCCGGGGCGGCGCGGCGGGGTGGGGAGGCGGCGCAGCACTGCGAGGAGCCGGGGCGGGCGTGGGCGCATCTCAGCCGCCGTCGGGGGCGAGCCGGTAGCCTGCGCCGCGCATGGTCTGGAGGGCGGCGCGGCCGAACGGGGCGTCGATCTTGCGCCGCAGGGCGTGGATGTGGACCTCGACGATGCTCGGGTCGGCGTCGTGGTCCGCGTCCCAGACGTGGTCGAGGATCTCCCGCTTGGAGACCACCGTCCCGGCGCGCGCGGCCAGGTACTCCAGGATCGCGAACTCACGGGCGGTCAGCTGGGTGGGGTGGCCGGCCCGGACGCAGGTGCGGGCGTTGGCGTCGAGGACCAGGTCGCCGAGGGTGTGCAGGCGCGGGCGCCGCTGGTCGACCCGGCGGTGCAGGGCGCGCAGCCGGGCGAGCAGCACGACGAAGGAGAACGGCTTGGACAGGTAGTCGTCGGCGCCGGTGTCCAGGGCCTCCGCCTCGTCCCATTCGCCGTCCTTGGCGGTGAGCATCAGGATCCCGGCCCGGCAGCCGCTCGCGCGCAGCCGGGCGCAGACCCGGTAGCCGTTGAGGCCGGGCAGCATGATGTCGAGGACGATCACGTCGTAGGGGTGGCGGTCGGCGAGGGCGAGGCCTTCGGGCCCGTTGTGGGCGGTGTCGACGGTGTGACCGTCGGCCTCCAGGCCGCGGCGCAGCGCGGTGGCCATCCGGCGTTCGTCCTCGACGACGAGTATGTGCATCCGTTCAGGGTGCCAGGTGGTTCCGCGCGGTCCGTCGGCGGCTTAAGCGGGGGTTCAGGAACGGTCCGCCATGATCGCCGGGCGCGCCCGGGGGGATCCGGGCGCGCTGAGCAGCCGAGGCAAGGAGAACGCCCGATGAGCGACGCCACGTCGTCCACCACCCCGCTCCCGGAGGACCCGGAGCAGGCGCAGCAGGCTTCGCAGGCGCAGCCGCAGTCGAAGCGGCCCCGGGCGGCGCGGCTGCGCGGTTGGGCGGGCGGACGGGAGCGCCGGATCGCCGCCGGGGTGGCCGCCGTCGCGCTGATCGGCGCGGGCGGGCTGGTGGCGCTGGCGGTCGCGCACGAGGAGCACGGGCGCGGGGACCACCGCGGGCTGAGCCGGGCCGAGGGCGGCTCGTCCGACGAGCACGGTGGCCGCAACGGCGGCCGCAACGCGCACGACGGGACCGACGGGACCGCCGGGAGCGCCGGGAGCGACCGGGGCGAGGGACACGCCAAGCGCGGCCGGACCGCCCCCGCCCCGCTCCCCTCCCTCGCCGCCTCGACCGCGCTGGAGAAGGCGCAGGGCGCCGTCCCCGGCGGGCGGGCCGAGTCGCTGCGGCGCGTCGCCCAGCAGGGCGGCTCCGCCGCCTGGGCCGTGGTGGTCGTGGGCCCGGACGGCGTGCGTCACCTGGTGACCGTGGACGGCACCAGCGGTGAGCTGACCGGGAACACGGTCGTCGACGGGTCCGGGCGCTGACGTGGCCCGGCACGCGACGACGACCCGGGCTGCGACGACGGCCCGGGCCGCGACGATGACCCGGGTCGCGGCCCGCCCGGACGCCCTGGCCGGGGGCACCCCTGCCGAGGGAGCCCCGGCGGGGGCCAGCAAGGTCCCGGCGGTGGACGGCTGGTTCTGGCTGGTGAAGGTGCTGACCACCGGCATGGGCGAGACCCTGTCGGACTTCCTGGCGCACACCGTCGGCCCGGTGCCGGCGGTTGCGGCGGCCGGGCTGTTGCTCGCCGTGGCGCTGCTGGTCCAGCTGCGGCTGCGCCGCTGCGTGCCCGGGGTGTACTGGGCGGTGGTGGTGCTGGTCAGCGTGTTCGGCACGATGGTCGCCGATGTCGCGCACGTCGCGCTGGGCGTGCCGTACGCGGTGTCGGCGGGCGGGCTGGCGGTGGCGCTGGCCGCGCTGTTCGTGCTCTGGCACCGGGTGGAGGGCTCGCTGGCGATCGACCGGGTGACCGGGCTGCGCCGGGAGCTGTTCTACTGGGCCGCGGTGCTGCTGACCTTCGCCCTGGGCACGGCGCTGGGCGATCTGACGGCGGCCACGCTGCGCGCCGGGTACCTGCTGGCCGGTCTGGGCTTCGCCGTGCTGATCGCCGTCCCGGCGGTGGCGGCGCGGGCCCGCTGGGTGGGCCCGGTGGCCGGGTTCTGGTGGGCGTACGTGCTGACCCGTCCGCTGGGCGCCTCGTTCGCGGACTGGCTGGGCGTGGGCGCCGACCGGGGCGGCCTCGGGCTGGGCACCGGCCCGGTGAGCCTGGCGCTGGCGGTGCTGATGGCGGCCGCCCTCGCCCTGGCGGCCCGGGCGCGCCGTCGCCGGAGGGCGGCTGGACGCTCCGCCGCCTGACCGTCTACATTGCTGTAGACGCCGGAGGCGTAGGGCATCACCCCCCGGACAGCCCTACGCCTCCGGCCTCGCAGGCCCCACGCCCCCGGGCCCCCAGGCCTCCAGGGCCGTGGGCTCCCGCAGGCCTCACCCCCGCTCGTCGACCACCCGCCGGATCTTCCCGACCGAGCGTTCCAGCGCGTACGGCTCCACCACCTCGACCGCGACCGTCACGCCCACCCCGTCCTTCACCGCCCGGACGATCGCCTCCCGCGCCGCCGCCCGCTGCTCGGCCGGGGCGTCCGGCCTCGCCTCGACCCGGACGGTCATGTGGTCCAGCCGCCCCTGCCGGGTGAGCCGCAGCTGGAAGTGCGGCGCGACGCCCGGGGTCCGCAGCAGGACCTCCTCGATCTGGGTCGGGAAGACGTTCACCCCACGCAGGATGATCATGTCGTCGCTGCGCCCGGTGACCTTCTCCATCCGCCGGAAGGCCGGCCGCGCGGTGCCGGGCAGCAGCCTGCTGAGGTCGCGGGTGCGGTAGCGGATGACCGGCAGCGCCTCCTTGGTGAGCGAGGTGAAGACCAGTTCGCCGCCCTCGCCGTCGGGCAGCACCTGGTCGGTGAACGGGTCCACGATCTCCGGGTAGAAGTGGTCCTCCCAGATGTGCAGCCCGTCCTTGGTCTCCACGCACTCCTGCGCCACGCCGGGGCCGACCACCTCGGAGAGGCCGTAGATGTCGACGGCGTGCAGGTCGAGCCGGTCCTCGATCTCGCGCCGCATCTCCTCCGTCCACGGCTCGGCGCCGAAGATACCGATGCGCAGCGAGGTGCTGCGCGGGTCGACGCCCTGCTTCTCGAACTCGTCGAGCAGGGTGAGCAGGTAGGAGGGGGTGACCATGATGATCTCGGGACGGAAGTCCTGGATGAGCTGCACCTGCCGGGCCGTCATGCCGCCGGAGGCCGGGATGACGGTGCAGCCGGCCCGCTCGGCGCCGTAGTGCGCGCCCAGCCCGCCGGTGAACAGCCCGTAGCCGTACGCGATGTGCACCTTGTGCCCGGGCCTGCCGCCGGCCGCGCGGATCGACCGGGCGACCACGTCGGCCCACATCGACAGGTCGTGCTCGGTGTAGCCGACGACGGCCGGGCGCCCGGTGGTGCCGCTGGAGGCGTGGATCCGGCGGACCTGCTCCATCGGGACGGCGAACATGCCGAACGGGTAGCCCTCGCGCAGGTCGGCCTTGGTGGTGAAGGGGAAGCGGGCGAGGTCGGCCAGGGTGCGGCAGTCCTCGGGGCCGACGCCGGCCGCGTCGAACTTGCGGCGGTACAGCTCGACGTTGTCGTACGCGTGGCGCAGGGTGGCCCGGAGGCGGGTGAGCTGGTGGGCGCGCAGCTCGTCGACGCCCATCCGCTCGCCGGCGTCCAGCAGCGCGGGCGGGAGCGGCTCGCCCAGGCGCCGGGCGGGCTCTTCGCCACGCTGTCCGGGCTCTTCGCTGTACGGGCTCGGGGCGGGTGCGGTGCCGGTCATCGTCGCTCCTCCGCAGGTCGGCCGGGGCGGGTGCGCCGACCGATCGTTCGGTCAGGACGGCCCCCACGCCAAGTAACCCAGCGCCCGTACCGGCTGTCAAGGGGTCGCACGCCGGATCCGGAATGCGAAGTTCCGACCACTTCGGGTGGAGATCGGGCACCCACCTTGGCTGGCCGATATGAAAATCATTACAGAAGTTTGACCCGTGCACGGCATCACCCGGCCCGACCGCGTGGTTCAGTAGTGCGGTTTCTCCCCCGCACCCCGGAGTGATCACCGTGCCCACGACTCCCGCCCTGGTCAGCGCGCTGCGCGAACTCGGCGACCGACCCGCCGTCGTCGCCGACGGGCGCGCGATCAGCGGCATCGGCCTGCTGCTCGGCGTCTCCCCGCCGGGCGGCCTGCCCCGGGCCCTCGCCCAGCGCGTCGCCGCCCACGCCGCGCTGCCGCCATCCGCCGCCCGCACCGCCGAACAGCGGCTGCGGCACTGGGCGGGCGTCCTCGGCCCGCCGCCCATCCGGCACACCGTGCTCCACCCCGCCACCGACCTCGCCGTCGAACTCGCCCTCGCCACCCTGCTCGCCGGCGGCACCGTCCACTGCGGCGACCCCCGGCAGGACCCCGAGCAGCAGCTCGTCGACCTCGCCGCCAGCGCCACCACCCACCTCAGCCTGCCCTCCACCCTGCTGTGGCGCCTCAGCCGCCGCCCCGACCTCGCCGACCACGACCTCGGCGCCCTGCGGCTCGTCCTGCACGTCGGCCCCGAACCCCGGCAGGACGACGTGTACGCCGCCGTCGACGCGCTCGGCGCCGTCCTCGCCCACGTCCGCGCCCCGCACAGCCACGCCGAAGCCGCCGACCGGCGACTGCGCACCGCCGCCGACGCCGCCGACGCCATCGCCTGGAAACACGCCATAGGCGTCACCACCGAACAGGTCCAGGCCTTCGGCACCCACCTCGACCACGCCGTCCTGTCCGCACTGCTGCTGACCCTCCAGCAGAGCGGCGTCCTCACCGACCCCGGGCGCGGACACACCGAGGCCGAGATCCTCGCCGCCGCCCTCGTCACCCCCGCCCAGCGGCCCCGGGTCGGCCGCTGGCTCGACGCACTCACCCGGCACGGCCTGATCACCCGGCACGACGACGTCCACTACGGCCGACCCGAACTCACCGCGGCCGAGGTCCGAGAAGCCTGGCGGCCCGCCGTCGAGACCTGGAACGACGGACTCGGCCCGGTCGCCGCCCTGGACCGGATCCGGCGCGGCGCACTACGGCTGCCCCGGCTGATCACCGGCGAGGAGGCACCCCGCCCGGCCGCCGCCCCGATCCGCTGGACGGCCGCCCGCGGCTACCTCGGCGCCGCCCTCGGCGCGCTGGTCCGCGGCCTCGCCGAGACCCACGACGGGCCACAGCCGCTGCGCATCCTCGAACTCGGCCAGGACGACGCCGACTCCACCGTCACCCGGGCCCTCGCCACCCGGCCCCGCCCCGGCGCCGACCACCACCAGCTGCCCGACGGCGGCCGCTACGACCTCGTCGTCGCCACCGTGACCGGCCACCCGGACACCGCCGTCCCGGAGCTGGTCGACCTGCTCGCGCCCGGCGGGCAGCTGCTGCTGCTCGCGCCCACCGGCGAACAGCTCGACCTGCTGATCACGGGGGACGCCGAGGCCGGCGCCGACTCCCCGGCCTCCCCGGCCGCCGCGGTCTCCGCCGCCCCCGCCGCCCCGGCGCTCCCCGCCGAGCGCTGGCGGGCCGCCCTCACCGCCGCCGGCTGCCCGACCGTCCTCGCGCTGCCCGAGGACGGGCACCCGATGGGACTGCTCGGGCAGCGGCTGTTCGCGGCGCGGATGCCCTGAGCCGCCGCTACCATCGGGCCGTGCCCGACTCCCCCGTGCTCAGCGCCCTGTCGGCCGGCTCCCGGCTCCCGGCTCCCGGCTCCCGGCTGAGCCTCGGCTCGCTGCTCTCCGCCCGTTCCCGCTGGTCGGTACGGTCCCGGCGGCCCGGCGGCCCGGCGGCGGGCGGCCCGTGGCCGGGCCGTGAAGCCCGGGTCGTGCACCACCACCCGATGCGTACCATTTCGATACCGAAGCCTGGATGAGCTGCAAGGATTCTCGCCCACCGGGCCCACCCCCGGGTAGGCTCCGCTTGTCCTCCGGCCCTGGCGCAGGCGGCCCCGCGCCGCCGTGCCGCGTTCCGAGGGTGGCACACCCCCGCGGGCCATTCGGTGGGCACCGCGCACTCGACACCGCGCGCCAGGGCAGTCGCGCGAACGGCGAAGGGCATCGCATTGGCGGATCGGCTCACCGGAGGAGACTCCTCGCTGCTGCGGCGGATCAACGCGGCGGTCACGCTTCGGGCGCTGCGGACCGGCCACTCCGTGACCCTCACTCAGCTCGTCGGCGAGACCGGGCTCTCCCGCCCGACCGTCGAGGGCGTCATCGAGGGTCTGGTCGAAACCGGGCTGGTCGCCGAGGTCGACCAGCCCAAGGAGGACGGCCAGCCCGGCACCGGCCGGCGCGGCCGACCGGCCCGCTGGTTCCGCTTCCGCGCCGAGGCCGGGCACATCCTCGGCATCGAGGTCGGCGTGCACGACATCCGCGTCATCCTCGCCGACCTCACCGGCGAGGTGGTGGGCAGTCACTTCAAGCCGGTCGACGAGACCCTGGACGCCGAGGACCGGCTCGCCGCCGTCCGCACCGCCGTCGCCGAGGTCCTGCGCAAGGCCGGCATCTCCCGCGACAACCTCTGGGCCGTCGGCATCGGCACCCCCGGCATCGTCGACCGCGACGGCACCATCCAACTCGGCACCGCCATGCCCGGCTGGACCGGTCTCGACCTCGGCGCCCGGCTGCGGCGCTCCTTCCGCTGCCCCGTCCTGATCGAGAACGACGCCAACCTCGCCGCCATCGCCGAACACTGGCAGGGCGCGGCGGTCGGCGCCGGCGACGTCGTCTTCGTCATGGCCGGCCTCAGCCCCGGCGCCGGCTCCCTCATCAACGGCAGGCTGCACCGCGGCCACGGCGGGGCGGCCGGCGAGATCGGCGCCCTCCACCTGCTCGGCCAGGAGGTCACCCCCGAGCGCCTCCTCTCCACCACCGGCAAGCCGCTCAACCCGCTCGACGAGGCCGCCGTCGCCCGCGTCCTGCGGCTCGCGCGGGAGGGCGACGAGGTGGCGAAGGTCGCCATGGACCGCTTCCTCACCCGCCTGGTCCAGGGCGTCGCCGCGCTCGTCCTGGCCATCGACCCGCAGCTCGTCGTGATCGGCGGCTGGGCGGCCGGCCTCGACGGCGTCCTGGAACCGCTGCGCGAGCGCCTCGCCCAGTTCACCCTCCGCGCCCCCGAGGTGGCGCTCGCCGCGCTCGGCTCCGAGGTCGTGGCGATGGGCGCGCTGCGCGTCGCCCTCGACCACGTCGAGGACCAGCTGTTCGCCGTCGACCCGCCGACCACCGGCAACGGCCGCGCCTGACGGGCCCCGGACCGCCGCCCGGGGTTGAACCCGGGGCGGCGGTCCCGACCCAGCTCCGCCCGGACAACGACCGAGGCCCGCACGCCAATCGGGCGTCCGGGCCTCGGCCTGAGGGTGTCGGAAAAGTGGTTCAGGAGGCGGTGCGGACCTCGGCCGCAGCGCCGACCGGGGTGACCTCGACCAGCCCGGTCGAGCCGAAGGTCAGCTTGCAGGTGTCGGCCCGGTAGGTGGCGACGGCGAGCGCCACCAGGCGGCCGGCCGACGCGTACTGGGTGGTCATCACCAGCACCGGCGAGCCGGGCGGGCGCTCCAGCAGGGCGCCCTCGGCGGCCTCGGCGACACCCAGCTCGACCGCGCGGGACTCGCCGTCCACCTCCAGCCGCTCCAGCTGGCGCAGCACCGAGCGGGCCCGGTCGCTCTCGGCCCGGAAGCCGGGCAGGTGCGGCAGCGCGGCGGCCGGGACGTGCAGCGACTCGGTGGCCACCGCCCGGCCCTCCACCAGGCGAACCCGGCGGACGGTGTGCACGGTGGCGCCCTCGGCGATGCCGAGGCCCTTGGCCAGCTGCGCCGGGGCGGGGGCGGTGGTGCAGTCGACCGTCCGCCAGGCCTGGTTGCGGCCGACGCCGGGCCAGCCCTCCTCCTGCCGGTTGACCGGGACGCCGACCCGCGGGGCGGCGATCAGGGTGCCGATCCCCCGGCGGCGCACCAGGCGGCCCTCCAGCTCCAGCTGGTCGAGGGCCTGCCGCAGGGTCGCCCGGGCGACCCCGAAGCGGGCGGAGAGCTCGCGCTCGTTGGGCAGGACCTGGCCGGTGGAGAACTCCGAGTCGATGGCCCGCAGCAGCACCGTGCGCAGGTGCCAGTACTTCGGTTCCGGCACCGCCGAAAGCTGTCCAGTCGTCCCCACCGTGTCCTCCACCCTGCTTGTCCACCCTGCGGTAAGGAGGTCGGATCCCGGGCCCGCTGTCCGCGGATGCGGCAGGTGGGAGAGCGGGCTTTTATCCGTCCTTCTTTATTAAAGGTCTTTGCAGTAAGCGACCCTAGGGGCATCGTCCGGAGATGGTCAAGACCAATGGCGCGGCTTGGTGCGACTGTCGCACACATTCATGCCGCGTTCACGTCATCCCACGGCCGGTGCGCGTCACGCTTCGGCGCAGGCCCCGGCACTCGGTAGGCTGCCCGGGTGATCGTGGTGACGAGTGTGAACGTGAACGGAATCCGGGCGGCAGCCAAGAAGGGCTTCGTCGAGTGGCTGGCCGGCACCGAGGCGGACGTGGTCTGCCTCCAGGAGGTGCGCTCCGAGCCGGAGCAACTGCCCGTCGAACTGCGCGACCTCGACGGCTGGCACGCGGTCTGGGCCCCCTCCGTCGCCAAGGGCCGGGCCGGCGTCGCCGTCCTGTCCCGCCAGGAGCCGCAGCGGACCGTCATCGGATTCGGGTCCGAGGAGTTCGACAACACGGGCAGGTACGTCGAGATCGACCTGCCCGGGCTGACCGTCGCCAGCCTCTACCTCCCCTCCGGCGAGGTCGGCACCGAACGCCAGGACGAGAAGGAACGCTTCATGGCGGAATTCCTCGTCCACCTCACCGCCCTCCGCACCCGCGCCGCCGCCGACGGCCGCGAGGTCGTCGTCTGCGGCGACTGGAACATCGCCCACCGCCCCGAAGACCTCAAGAACTGGAAGGCCAACCAGAAGTCCGCCGGCTTCCTCCCCGAAGAACGCGCCTGGCTCTCCCGCGTCTACGACGAAGCCGGCTACGTCGACGTCGTCCGTACCCTCCACCCCGACCGCACCGGCCCCTACTCCTGGTGGTCCTACCGCGGCCGCGCCTTCGACAACGACTCCGGCTGGCGCATCGACCTCCAGGTCGCCACCCCGGGCCTCGCCGCCAAGGCCGTCGAGGCCTACGTCGAGCGGGCCGCCACCCACGCCGAGCGGTGGTCCGACCACGCACCCGTCACCGCTGCCTACGACCTCGGCGACAACTGACCCGCAGGCAGCCACAGTTGAGCAGAACCCAGGGGCGGCCCCGGCCGACGGCGCCTCCCTGGGTTCACGGCCGCTCGCATCACCACACGACCGAGTACGGGACGCGGTCTAATGGGCCCGCCCGCGGCCCTTCCTCAAAGCCACCCAACGGCCGCAAGGCTTCCACAAGTTGCTTGCAGGGATCCGTCATTGTGGGTGGGCAGACCCTGCCATGACCGGGCGGTGACCCGGCTGCAGGCAGAATGGGGGGCAAGGTCGTGAACAGTCCACTCAGAGAGTGCATCCCGGCCGCGCAGGGGAACGCGCGCTGGGCAACGATGGCGGAGTGCAAGCGGGTGCTGGTTGTCGTCCACACCTTGGTCTACACGCAACGACTTCGGGACACCTTCGCGCTCCTCGGTTCGGACTTGAGGATCCAGGTCGTCTTCACAGTGGCGCCTCACGCCTTCAACGAGGGTGTGACCGGCTACCTGTCGGCGCTGGGGGGCGCGGTACTGCCGTGGGAGGTGGCGACGACCGTCGAGTTCGACCTGGTGCTGGCTGCTGGTTCCCAGGGCATCGACCAGTTGCGGGGACCGGTGGTCAGACTTCCGCACGGTGCCGGGCACCAAAAGCTTTCTCCCGTCGGCGAAGACGGCCAGCGGAGCATCTCAGGTCTGGGACGGGAGTTCCTCACCTGGGAAGGAGAGCTCACCTGCACCTCCTACGCTCTCGCGCATCAGGACGACCTGACAGAGCTTTCGGCATCATGCCCCGATGCACTCCGGGTGGCGGAGGTTGTCGGCGACGTCGACCACGACCGGCTGGCGGCCAGCATCCCCTACCGCTCCGAGTATCGACAGGCTCTCGGACTACGAGACAACGAGCGATTCGTCCTCGTGTGCTCCACATGGGGCACCGGCTCGGTGTTCGGTCAGCCGGACAACCTGCTACCTCGCCTCGCCACTGAGCTTCCTCCCAACCGCTTTCGGACGGCAATGCTCGTCCACCCGAACGTTTGGGCAGGACACGGGGGTTGGCAGGTCCGATCCTGGGTTGCCGGCACGACGCGGGGCGCGGTCACCCTGATCGCGCCAGAAGCGGACTGGCGCCCGCTCCTGGCCGCGGCAGACTTCGTTATCGGTGACCACGGGTCGCTGACGCTCTACGCCACCATGACCACAGCCCCCATCGTGCTCGCCCGCTTCCCCTTCCGGGAAGTCAACCTGCGGTCACCCGGGGCGGTCCTGGCCCGGACCGCGCCTTCGCTGTCATTGACGCATCCGCTCGATCGGCAGCTCGACTATGCCGAGAGGCAGTACCGGCGGGAGGAGTACGCACTGATCGCGGCCCGCATCTCCTCCGAGCCCGGACGGTTCAGCTGCAACATGCGAAGACTGCTCTACCGTGTTCTGGAGCTGGGTGAACCCGCACATGAACCCGAAGGAGGGCGCGTTGCCCTCCCGTACCCGCTTTCGGGGGTGTCACAGTGGCAGTGACTGTCCAGGTAAGGCTGGCCAGGGAGACGCGCAGGAACCACACAGCCTCATGGATGGCGCAGGTCGCATCGACTGCCGACTCAGCCCGACTGGTTCGGCTCACAGCAACTGCACAGGAACGTCAGGCTGACGCCATCCGGTCGCTGGCGGACGAGCATCTCTCCATCGGGCTCACCACTCGCTGCGACGATCGACTGCAGCTACACGCTGATGTACTGCACGAGCATCGGCTGTGGGGCCGTCGCGATGCCGAGCTGAGGGCGGCCGACACAATCTGGCGCTTTCCGGGATGCGCGGTAGCGGCCGTGGGTTACCTAGACGGACTTGTCGTCGCGACCAGGACAGGCAAGTCTGTACAAGTGTCACGGGTCGGCGGCCACGGTTGCGAAGCTGCCGTGATCGGCTCTCTGATGCATGCCTGGCTAGCCACCGGCAGGGCTGCGGCCGACCTCCTTACTGTGGAGCCAGTCCAGGACGGCTATGCCAGCGGGAGGGCGTCGATCCTGCCGGCCAGACGGCTGGTGTCCAACGCATCCAGTGACTGGTAGATCGCGAGGGACTGCCCGTAGCGCATCAGTGCATCGGCTGGGCACCCTCTCTGTTCCGCAAGTTCCCCCATCAGTTCCAAAACACGCGCTTCCCAATGCCGCGAACCAAGCTGCTGGAACTCGCTGAGCGCGTTGTCCAAGCATTCCTCGGCAGAGGAGTGCTGGTGGGATACGGCATGAGCCCGGCCGAGCCAAGCCATCGCCCTGGCGGCCTCGTATCGGTCAGGGAGCGCAAGGAGTTGTTGGTGCGCCTGCCTCAGCAGGCGCACCGCATCACCATGTCGGCCCTCGGCCAGCCTCACTTCTCCGAGCGAGAACCGGGCAAGCGCCGAGCCCCGTACGTAGCCAAGCGACTCTCTCAGTTCCAACGCGTGGCAGAACGACTCGGCCGCACGGTCCAGTTGACCGGCGGCCTGATGAGCATGGCCCAAGCCGTGGTGGGCGTCGGCTTCGGCGCGTGGATCACCAACTTTTCGAGTGAGCGTCAGTGCATCGCTGAACCACTCGGCAGCATCGGTTGACCGGTTTGCATTCCGAAGTCCATGGCCGCCGGAGGTGAGCATCCGAAGCTCCCCCAGCCGATCGCCAGCGCGACGGGCCGCAGTGAGCCCGATCTCATATGCCTCGATCCACAGGCCGTGGGGGCGAAGTCGAAGAAAGAGGGGCCACATCGCGTCGGCAAGTTGCCACACCGTCCGGTCGGCTCCCGCGGCCGCCCCACTGCGCAGCATCGCCATCAGGTGGCCGCGCTCCACGTCTAGCCATGCCAGAGCCTGGAACTCATCGGCAAAGTCGGGCAGCCCGGCAGGCGGTTCATGGTAGTCGCGAGCGAGGTTTCGGTGACTGGGACTGATCAGTGCCTCGGCCTGTGTCGCCGCTGCGAGGTACCACTCGAGGACGCGACGGAAGGCCGCCTGAGTGAGCTCGACCGGATCCTTCTCCAGCGCCCATGCGCGAGCGTGCAGACGAACCAGGTCGTGGAAGCCGTATCGGCCGTTGCCCAGGTCTTCAAGCAGGTGAACTTCCGCGAGAGCATCGAGCAGTCGATCGGCGTCTCCGGCCCGGACGCTGGCCACCGCCCCAGCCGTAGCTGGTGTGATGTCGGGGAGCGGCAGCAACCCGAGAAGCCGGTACAGACGAGCGGGCTCTTCGGCGAGTACGCGGCAGGATGCGTCCAGAACGCCCCTTACAGCTGTCTCACCGTCGATCCGTAGCGCGTCCAGCCGATCGCTCTCACGTGCGAGTGCATCGGCGGTGACTGCAAGGGCCTGGTGCGGCCTGGCGGCCATGCGAGCCCCCGCCAAGCAAACGGCCAGCGGCAGGCCCGCACATCGGGCGATCACCTGGTCAGCGGCAGCCTGTTCGGCAGCTACCCTGTCGGCGCCGATTCGGGCTGAGAGGATCGCTGCGGCTGACTCACGATCGAGCAGGCCCACAGGGTGGAAACTGGCACCATCGATGCCGAGGCCGGTCAGCCGGGCCCGGCTGGTGACGACTGCCAGGGAAGAGCCTGATCCAGGGAGCAGTGGGCGAACTTGTGCAGCGCTGAGAGCGCTGTCGAGGAGAAGACCGATGTGGCGCTGCGAGGCCGTGGAGCGCCACAGAGCGATGATCTCCGCGACTGGCAAGGGAACGGAGGCCACCCCAAGCGCGCGCAGGAATCCGCCAAGGACCTCGGTCAGCTCAGCCGGTCCGTCAGGGGCATGGGCCCGAAGGTCTGCGTAGAGAAGGCCGTCGGGGAATCGTGAGCTCAGTCCGCGCATCCAGCTTGTCGCCAGCGCGCTCTTGCCGACTCCTGCGGGCCCGGACAGCACGATCGTCAGCCCTCCGCCCCCGGGCGCATCTCCGAGGAAGGCGTCAAGCCCCTCCATCTCTCGAGTGCGCCCCAGGAGGCGCACAGGGGCGGGCGGAAGCTGTTGAGGAATTGGGAGCTGCGCGGGCGCAAGAATCTGGAAGTGCACGCCCCCATGGATGTCTCGTGCCTGTACGACACCGCCAGCGACATCGGCCGAGCCCGAGATCGTATTGCGGAGTTCACTCGGTGAACCCGTCCGGCCATGGCTGCTGTCCGCCAGCCATCGCGCCAGTTCCATGGCCAGTTCAGGGCTCTGCGCCGATCGTTCGACCAGCAGCAAGGCAAGCGCGGCCAGCGCCGATTCGCGATCGGGCCCAGTGAGTCCGCGCAGCCACAGCTCCGCGAGACCGCCTGAGCCGCCGGGAGTGACGTGCAGCCAGGACCCGATGGCTGCCAACGACGACGGCGTAGCCCTGTGTAGTGCCGATTCGACCATGTCCGTGTTCAGTGGTCCCATTTCGCCCCCGGCTCTTACCACATAGCACGCAAACCTACGAAGAGTATGCGAGAGCGTGCCAGTTTGCGAAACCTGCCGTGGTATAGCCGGTCGGCCAAGCACGTGCGATGCTCTCTTCCGGTGAAGGCTGGGGACCGACCAGCGGGGGTATCCGGATGGAAATCCATCTCCTTGGAACAGTCGAACTGTCAGCCCAGGGACGGGCGGTGAAGCTTGAGTCCGACAAGGTACGGTGCCTGGCTGCGGCGCTCGCGGTCGACACTGGCCGGCCGGTTTCACTGGATTCATTGATCGCAAAGCTGTGGGACGACGACCCTCCTGCCAAGGCCCGCGCGACCACTCACTCCTACCTGTCACGCTTCCGCACAGCGCTGCGCCTCGCACAGCCCATTGATGTCGACACCCCCCTGGCAGCGATCAGCCGCAAGGCGCACACCTACACCTTGAATACCGATCCACAGCGGGTCGACTGGCTGCGCTACCTCCAACTTGCCCGTCGCGCGAGATCGCTGGCCGAGGCCGGCGACGACCGCGAAGCACTCGCTGTGTTCGGTCACGCGGAGGACTCGTGGCAGGGGGAGCCACTGGCCGGACTTCCTGGCCAATGGGCGCACGCCACCAGAAAGATCATGCACGACCAGTGGCTGGCCACCACGCTTGTTCGCTTCGAGGTAGAACTGAGGCTCGGGCGTTTCATCGACCTCGTCCCCGAGCTGGCCGCGTTGGCCGAGCAGCGTCCGACAGACGAACGTGTTGTCGGCCACTTGATTACCGCACTGTACGGCTGCGGCCGGCAAGCCGAGGCGCTCGGCGTCTTTCAGCGAACCCGGCGCGAACTGCGCAGTCAGCTCGGCACGGAGCCGGGCGAACAACTCAGCCTCCTCCAGCAGCGTGTACTCCGCCGCATCCCCGTGAGTGAAATCCTGATCCGTCCGAGGAGGGCCCTTCACCGCGGGCCCGCCCGCGAGCGCACCGGAGCACACCGCAGCTATCTGCCCGTATTTCCCAAACTGGTTGGCCGGCACCACGAGCTGCAGGGAATCCTCTCGGTCACCGGACAGGACCCTTCCTGCGGTGCCATCGCCGCCATCTCCGGCATGGCCGGCGCCGGCAAGTCGTGCCTAGCACTCACCGCAGCGCACCTGTCGCGGGACCGATTCCCGGAGGGGCAGTTCTACGTCGACCTGCGGGCGAACGGTGGCGCACAACAGCCGCTCGAACCCGAGGTGGTCGCAACGAAGCTCCTTCGGCAGGCAGGCTTTGCGGCCATTGCCATTCCATCGGACCGCGATGAGCTCCTGTCCCGTTGCCGCGAACTGCTCGGCGAACTCCAAGCGGTGGTCGTCCTCGACGACGCGCACGGCCCAGAGCAGGTCCGCCCGCTGCTCCCTGGAAGCCCCACTTCTCTGATCCTCATCACCAGCCGCCATCGACTCGCCGAGCTCCCGTGCCGCCCGGTCTTCCTCGATGCCCTGTCGGTCGACGACGCAGTCGAGCTCTTCACTCGGCTGGTCGGTCATGAGCGCGCGAGCAACAGAAACGAAGTAGAGGCCATCGTCAGTCGCTGTGAGCGCCTTCCGCTCGCCATCGAGCTAGTTGCCAGCCGGCTGAAAGCTCACCCCTCGTGGTTGCTCCCCCACATCATCCATCGGCTCTCCCGCAAAAGCGGTCGGCTGGATGAGCTCCGCCACGGCCTTGACAGCGTGGCCATTGCCTTCGACGTGTCCTACCAATCGTTGCCCGATGCACAGCAGGAAGCCTTTCGTCTGCTCGGCCTGTATCCCGGACCTGACCTCGGTCCGGGTCTAGCCGCCGCGCTGGTCGGCCGGCCGCCGGGTGAGACGGATCGGATTCTCGAGAACCTGCACAGCCTGCACATGATCCAGGAGCACTCACCCGAAAGGTACACGCTGCATGATCTCCTGCGTGAGTACGCAGTCGATCTTGCGTCGGCCGACGAACGGCGCCAGTCAGTTCAACGGCTCGTCAATTATGCTTCACAGACGGCAGATCGAGCTGATCGGCTCGTAAGTCCGCGACGACTCCGCCTGCCGCTGCCAAACCAGTCCGGGCACTCAGCTACAGCCACCACGCCCGCAGAGCTCGACTGGCCTGACGATAAGACGATCAGAGCTTGGCTGAGTATCGAGCTACCGAGCCTGGCAGCCGTCGAACAGCACGCTCGGACCACCGGCATGCCGGAGGAAGCCGCATGGCTCGCCCACGTCCTTGCCGGACATCTTGAATCCGAAGGGCTGTGGCGCGAAGCCAGCGAGATGCACCGCGCCGCAGCCGACCACTGGCGCACTCATGGAGTGTTTCTGTCCGAAGCGCATGCCCTTTTGGCGCTCGCCTCGATCCAGATCCGAACTGCCCAGTACCCCCACGCCGCACAGGCAGCCGAGCGCGCCCTCGACATCGCGCGGACGGAGGGCGATACCAGATGCACGGCGGAGGCAATGGAGAGAATCGCGGCGATTCACTGGCATCAGAGCGACCTCACGACAGCACTTTCAATCCAACGTGAAGTCATCGAGATTCATCGGGCCTCACAAGACCAGTGGAACCACGCCCGCTGCCTAAACAATATCGGCGCGATACTCCTGCATCTCGGGGACAGCACGGCGGCGCTCAAATTCCTCACCGAAGCCCATCCCCTGGCAAATCATCTCAACGACACACGGCTTGAGCTACAAATTCTCAGTAACCTCGGAGCGATTCATCTCAGCACCAGAAATCCAAGCCCGGCTCGGATCGCCTTTGAGAGGATCCTCTCCATCGGCGAGGGTGTTCTTTCGCCAGACGACCTTGCGACTGTCCGAGTAAACCTTGCAGCCTCTCTTCCCCTTCCGGGGGATTCCGCCCGCGCCGCCGAGCTCTACGAGTCCGCCCTACGCACCTTTCGCGAGTCGGGCAACCGCCGAACCGAGGCTGATGCGATGAACGGGCTCGGGACCGTCCATCGCCGGTCGGAGCAGTTTGACGCTGCGATCGAACAGTACTCCCGTGCTCTCGAACTCGCCCGATCCATCGGCGCTCAACGCGAGCAAGCCGCGGCCTTGCGCGGACTCGGCCAGACTGCGCACTCAGTTGCCGACACCTCAGCAGCGCGCAACCACCTCAATCAGGCCGCAGCCCTGGCTCGACAGATCGGGGCGGTGGAAGAGGAAGCCTCTGCCTGCGAGACATTGGCTGAATTACATCTACGCTCTGGACGCCGCAGCGAGGCTCGCACAGCCGCCGAACGCGCCATCGAGCTACTTGAATCCATCAATGCGCCAGAATCGATCGAACTCGGAAGGATCTTGACAGTACTTGATCAATTTACCGATAGTAATTCGCCCATCTAGAGGCAGCTGCGCCCAGCCCTCGCCCCATGTGCGATTTGATCGAGCGGCGTTCCCCCTGGTGTACTAATCCCAAAGAACCCGCTACTCGCATCATTGGACTGCCCTACGTGAAGCTCATACTTCTGCACTCTGCAGCTTTCGCATCCCTGGCCCTTGCCGCTTCGTTCGCATTCACATCAACCAGCGAACCTGCGGATCCCACTCGGCCGACAACGACCGTCCAGGCCTGGATGCCGATCTGGGCGACCCAAAGCTTGTAGACCGTCAGGTTGGGCCACACACGTTCATGGCCCAACTCGACGGAGCACATGCCGCCGCTTGGGCGAACCGGCTGACCGCACCTTCATTCGTACACTGACCGCGAGCCGGCCCTACCGTCGGACCGTCATCGCCGGGCCGCCATGGTCACGACTGCGGCGGTGCCCGCCCAAAAGGGTCCTGCCATGTGGAGGGCTGTTGCAGTCGCGTCGGACGGCAGTCAACAGCTCAACGCCAGGATAGGGCCAGTTGAAGCTCGAGGCGGACCCTCCGACCTTCCCTCGGAGCCGCGGGCCCCGGACCGGTCTCGGATCCTGGGCAGTGGAGTTGTGCGGTTTGCCTTCGAGCGGGTGGCAGTTGCCCGTACCGTGTCAACTGCGGTCAGGCTGGACGACAGGGGTGTGGCGCGGTGGAGCCGATTTCGATGGTCTTGCTGGCGGCGTTGGCCGGTGGCGCCGGTGGCGAGGCCGGCAAGCAGGTCTGGACTGGGCTGAGCACGCTGGTTCGCCGCCCGTTCCAACGTACCGACGGCGTGCCTGCGGTGTCCTCGGGGGAGGCAGAGCTGGCAGCGCTCGAGCAGGCACCCGGTCCAGAGCACGCGGGCGCGCTCAGCACCGCTTTGGCCGTACGAGCCGCACTGGACTCGCAGTTCCGTACCGGCCTGCAGCAGTGGCACGAGCAGGCCAGAGTAGTCCGCACCGGCGACGGCGAAGTGACCAGTACCATCAGCGGCGGTACCTTCCACGCCCCGGTACTACAGGGTCGGGACTTCTCCGGCATCTCCTTCCCGACCGCGTCTCCACCACCTCACCCCGCCTCAGGCACCGGTACAGCAGCCTCTGACGACTAATACGTCAACCGGACTTCGATGTTTTTCCTGGCCAGAAGGCTGCACGGGGAGTGCAGTGGGCTGGTGCCCGTCAGGGGCGGTCTTCTTGGGACCGCCCCTCGATCATGTCCAGCCGGCGTTGGTAGTGGCAGCTACGGGCGATGTCCTGGCGTTGTCCGCGCCACTCGGCCTGGCCCTGGATGGATCGTCGTCGGCGGTTACCTCTGACCTACAAGCAAGACCATTTGATCGCTCTGGAGGTGGTCGCGGTGTGCAGCACGCCGCACGCCGCGACCACCTCCCAACAGCAGCCGAGCTGCCGACAAGGATCTGAAATCGGCCCCGCGCGTGCGGGGATGGTCCCTGCACATGTTCACCCAGCTCGCCCAGGACGCCGTCGGCCCCGAGTGTGCGGGGCCGACCTCGGCAGAGGCAGAAGGTCGCCCCGCTGGGCGCGAGGGCGGTGCGCGACAGGCTGGGTTGAGTCGAGCGGTGTCGGGGCGGTCCCGGCTGAGGCCAGGCCTGGAGCCTTGATGTCACATACTCCAGAGTCATCCTCGCGAGTGGCGGGGCAGAGGTGATGCTACCTCTGCCCACCACGTCCGTTCAGGGGCGGGGCCCGCTCTGCCGCACCAGTACCAGCCCGCAGCCGTACGCCCGACCGGAGCCGAGGCCGTCCGTCAGGGTGCGGTGGAAGGCCTCGGGGTCGACCACCACCAGCTGCCCCCGCACCTCGGAGCGGGTGATCTTCAACCCTGCATGGTGGCGGCTCGTCACCGGCGGCAGCATGCGGATCGCGAGCGAGCGCCGGTCGATCTCCGCCCCGATGAACCGCACGCCGCTGTCCGCCGTCGCGCCCGGCCCCTCGACGGTCGGCTGCGACCGCTTCGTCAGCCAGTCGCGGACCTGGTCCGGCCTGACCGCCGGGACCTTGCGGGAGCGCCCCGTCCCGGGCCGGCCGTCGGGGCGGGCGGTCAGTGCGCTCAGGACCGTGCGGAAAGTGAACTCGCCGCCCTTGCGCAGGGGTTGGTCGACGCTGATGGTCTCGATCCTGCTGGTGAGCGCCTCCCGGGGGATGAGCGACCAGTCCGGGGTGACCTTGGACTGCACGACCAGGAGCAGGGTGTCGGTCCTGAGGTCGACGTTCCACGTCGACAGGATCCCCATCTGCGCCCGGGGGTCCGACTGGCCGTCCTCCACCCAGCCGCGGAAGCCGCTCATCACCAGGCGGTGCATGTCCTGGGCATCGAGCAGGCACCGGGCCGCGACGGGATGCCGGGCGTCCAGGGCGATGATGCTGTGGCAGGTGATCAGTCGGTTCGTCATGGGATGAGGTCCTCCCAGCAGATGGCGGCGTCCGGGTCGGGCGTGAGGCGGGTACGGGTCTCCCAGCGGACGGCGTGCATGCGCTGCTCGGGGTCGAAGGTGACGGGCTGGTCGGTGGTCCGGCTCGCGCCCCTGGTGCCCGGCGGGACCTCGCACCAGAACCACGGCGCCTTCGCCGTGGCGTTGGGCAGTGGGGCCGTGGATCGCAGGACCGTCTCCAGCGTGCCCGGGTGCACCCCGCCAGCGATGGTGCCGGACGGCGGGCAAGACTTCCGCCCGAGCCAGAGCAGCCTCTTGGGCTGCTCCAGCGCGCCGGCGATCCGCTCCAGCAGGTCGCGGTCCCGGCTCTCGAAGGCCGCGACGAAGGCGGCGTCCGCCAGGTACCAGCGGTAGGTCTGTATCGGGTCGCGGCGGAGGTTCCCGGCGAGGAGGACCCCGGTCCGCTCGTCCGGTGCGATCTCCTTCGGCGCGCCGTACCAGGAGGCGAACGCGGTGCCGGCGGCCCGGCCGAAGGTCGGACCGCGCTCGCCGTCGAGGCGTGCGGCGGCGGCATCGGCGCGCCGGTGGTCCGTGATCAGGTCGCGCGGCCGGAGCGGCATCGGTCCGCCACCGACGACCTGGTAGTCGTGGGCGGGCGTGCCGGGGCGGTCCGCGCGGACGCCGAACCGCAGCGCGGCCAAGTGGCCGATGTCGTCGGTACGGTCGAGGCCGAGGGCGGCGGCGACCATCCCGACGCACCCCGACTTGGTGGGGTGCAGCTGGGTGTCGCGCCGCTCGAAGTGCGAGCCGCTCCCCCAGGACTGGAGGGGCGCCGCGAGCCGCGCGAGGAGGACGGACTCCGTCACGGTCGGGTCAGCTCCTCGATGGTGTCGACCTCGGCGCCGGGCAGGTTGCCGTTCTCCGCTTCTGCGCCGAGCAGCCGCTCGACCGCGAGGTCGTAGGTGAGGAGGCGGGCCGGACTGATGTCGTCGCGCTTGCGCAGGACGAGGGCGTGCTGGGCGAGGAGGCGGCGGGTGGCCTCCAGGGAGGCCGGGCCGTCGGCCTCCTCGAAGACGGCGTTCTCGAACGCCAGGCCGTAGTTGAACGGGCGCTTGCCGTCGAAGGCCATGACGAGCTTCGGCAGGGAGCCGGTCGAGGCGGTGGTGTTGGCCTTGGCCCTCGGCTGGGAGTTGACGAAGGCGTCGACCACCTCCAGCTCGGCCGCGGCCGCCGCGGCCTCGATCCGCTCGGCCGTCATTCCGGCGGCCTTCAGGTTGGCGCGCAGCTTGTGGCGGTCCAGGACCGCGTGGCGGTAGAAGGTGCCGGAGATCAGCGACTGGTACCCGGTCATGCCCGCGCCGGAGTCCTCGGCGGCGTCCAGGTAGTCCAGGGCGTTGGCGCGGGAGCGGTTCCTGCGGTCGAGCTTGGCGTCGTCGGCGGCCGAGTAGAAGTCGTCGATGTGCTCGGCGGGCTGGACGGTGAAGGCGTGGGCGGTCTGGATGGCGCCGTCGACGTCGGGCGAGTCGGCGATCCCGGCGAGGAAACGGCCGTAGAGGGCGATGTCGATCGCGTCACCGGGGGCCAGGGCGGTGAGGACGGCGGACCTCAGGTCCTTCGGCAGGCCGGGCAGCTTCTCGTCCCCGGCCTCGCCGCCGCTCTCCTGGGGCTCGTCCGCAGGCACCCGCCCCTCCTTGCGGTCCTTGGCCTGGGCGCGGCGCTTGGCCGCGGCCTTCGCCTTCTTCTCCGCTGCGGCGTCCTGCGCCGCCACGTACGCGCTGCTCCACTCGGCGACGGCGGCGCGGTGTTCGAGGAGCTTGTCGGCGAGGACCTTCCCGGCGTTCTCGGGGGCGAACAGCAGCACCTTGGTGAGGTCGGCGGTGTTGGGCTTGTCGCCGAACTTCAGCCCGATGCCGCTCAGTACGGCCTTGGCGGCCGCCAGGGCCGTCCCCGGCTCCCAGCCCCCGGCCTCCAGTTCGGCGGCGGTGATCTTCGCCCACTCGCGGGTGCGCAGCCCCATCGTGTGGCCGGCCAGGGGCCCGTCGCCCGTGTTGGCGCGGTTGCGGGAGTAGGTGCGCTCCGCGCGTCGACGGGCCTGCGAGGTGATCATCGTCCGGAGGTCGCCGCCGAGGCTGATCGACTTGGGCATGCCGTTCTCGTCACGCACCGGCAGGACCGCGACCATCGTCTCCAGGAGGTGCAGGGAGAGGTACTGCGCGCCGGTGAAGTCGGCGGCTCCGGCGGTCGACGACGCGGCCTCAGTGGTCAGGGAGGCGGCTTCGGTGGTCGAGGGCTCTACGGTGCTGGTCACTTGCTGTCTCCGATCGGATCGGCGGCGGGCGCGGTCCCGCGCGGCCGGGGCACACTGGTCGGGGTCTCGGACGTGTAGGTCGGGGCGTAGGTCGGGGTGTAGAAGGAACGGGCCCACCGGTACTGAACCGGCCGCCCCCAACCAGACCATCCGGCGAGGTCCTCGGTGAGGACCGCCCAGGACGGGGGGACGGTGTCGCAGGACCTGGCGCGCTCGACCACGTGCTGGAGGTGGCGCCACGGGACCCTGCGGGAGGCCACGACGCGGTCCAGCAGCCGCACCGCGCCGGGGTTGGCCTGGCCACGTCCCGCCCCCGTGCCGATGCGACCGAGGGCGGCCCCGATGTCGCCCGAGCCCGGGGACGGGTCCAGCCGCCCGGCGTGGTAGCGGGCGAAGAGAAAGGCGACGTGCTCGAAGACCGGCCGGGTCTCCTCGGACAGCGCGAAGTTCGCGGCGATGAGGCGGGCCTGCGTCACGGCTTCCGGGCGGCGCAGGTCGGCCAACTGCCCGTACTGCCGGGCGCGGACGAGGCCGCAGAGCCAGGCGGTGAGCTGCTTCCCGAGGTCCGGCTCGGGGGGTGCGGGTGCCGGGAGCACCGGTGAGGGCTCGGTCATGGGGTGGTCTCCTTCAGCGGGTTCGGCGCGTCGGGGCGGTCCAGTTCGACCTGGAGCCGCTTCGTGGCCAGCGTGTGCGCCTTCAGCTCCCGGCCGACCAGGCGGAGGCTGTCCAGCCTGGCCTTCAGGGCGGCCGTGGCGAGCGCCCTGATCCCGGTCCCGAAGTGGGACAGCGCGTCCGCGGCCGGGTGGCCGTCCGCGACGGCGTCGAGCATGGCGTGGAACTCCGCACCGGCTCCCGCCCACAGCTCGGGTTCGCCGTTGAAGCGGGCCAAGTGGGCGGACCGGTCACCGGCGCCCGAATAGACGTGCTCGCAGGCGGTGGTGGCGGCGGCCCGGAGCGCGCCCGCCGCGTACTCGGCGACCGCCGAGCCCTGTTCGCTCGCCTGCCGGAGGCCGGCCTCGCGCCCGGGAACGAACGGGAAGCGGTCGTCCACCCAGGTGATCGGCTGGCCCTTGTCCGCCAGCAGGCCGACCGCCCACAGCTCCGGGCGGTCGCTGCGCAGCATGGCGAGGCGCCCGTACAGGTCGTTGCCCTTGACGCGTTCGGCGACCGCGGCGTACAGCGCGTGCGACTCGCGCCACAGCTCCCGGGAGGCCTGCGGCTTGAGCGTCACCGGCTTGCCTGCTCGCATGACCATGACCTCGTCCTGGCGGTAGACGTCGGGGAGTTCGGCGAGCGTCTCCCCCGGTCCGACGAGGACCCGATCGACTCCCGGCTCGCCGTCCGCCATCACCACGGCGCGGAGCGCGACCGAGCGGCCGAGCACGGTGTGGAGGTCGGCGGGGCCATCGGGCCTGCGGGTCTCGTGGGCACCGGTGCGGCGGAACGGCCGGCGGGAGCGGTCGCCCCAGGTCAGGTTGAGCGCGTCCGGCTCCCCGTCCCAGGGGGCGAGGTTGAGCCGCAGTGTGTCGCCGAGCGTGGGGCCGAGCGCGAGGACCCGGATGCGCGAACCCAGGCGGCAGCTGGACAGGTTGGTGAACGGAGCCGGCAGGCCCATCTCCTTGGCAGGGATCCGGGCTCGGCGGCCCTGCCCGAAGGCGTGCTGGGTCAGCATCGCACGCCAGGCGGCATCGGCCGGGAGCGGTTCGGGGTGGTGCAGGTGGCGGTGGTCGAAGTGCTGGTTGTAGTCGCCGGCCTGCTCGATCACCAGTTGGGCCGGCCCGACGCCGAACGCGTCCACGTGCTTCAGCAGAGCGGCGTTCTGGCCGAGCGGACGCTCGGCGTCGAACAGGTCCCACACGCCCTCGTGGCGGACGAGCCAATCCGCGGCCTCGGTGAGCGGTTCGCGCCTCTCCACCCAGGCCAGCCACTCGCCGTACGTCTCCGGGCAGCACTCGGCGGCGTACAGCACACCGAGCAGCCACTCGAGCACCGCGACGGTCTCCCCCGGGGTCCGTCCGTACACGGCGGCGATCCGGTCGGCGTACCGCAGTGCCTGGACGACGGAGACCTTCGCGAGGCCGGCCCGGCCCGACTCGTCCCCGTTCTCTGGGGTGGACCGCAGTGGTTCACCCTCATCCGCAGGACCGGGCCGAACCGGGACTCCGTCGATTGTCAGTACCGGGATACATGCTTGGTGGCGTGGATCCCATCGCATGTCCGCTCCCCCCTCCGCGAGGTCGCGCCGTCTCGGCGAACCGGTGCGCGCAAGACGTTGTTAATTTCCCAAACTTCGTTGGGTCTGTCTCAGCGGCACGACAGTAGCAGCTCCCGGAGGCGGGTCTTGACACGTCAACAGTTCCTCAACGTTCCAACCCACCACACCATTTGGGGAAAGACGGACCAGCGGCGCCGATCCCGTGGAACCGGCGGTCCGGCATGGAACCCGCTCACGGCGCACGTCCTCGACACGGCCGCGTGCACCGGGCAGCTGTGGGACCGGTACCTCACGCCCGGGATGCGGCTGCGGCTCACGGAGGCGTTCGGGGCCGGCGACGAGGAGACCGCGCGCAGGACCGTGATGCTGCTGGCCGGCCTGCACGACCTGGGCAAGGGGTCCGGCTGCTTCCTCCGCTCCTTCGGAACGGGCCTCGGCGACGACCTGCTGCTCAGGGGCCGCGAGTTGGAAGCCTGGCGGGACCAAGCGTCCGCCGCCGGTCTCCCCCGTGACGCCCACCCCGACGGGCAGGCCGACGCCCGGCACGAGCACATCACGGCGGCGCACCTGCCCCGGATCCTCGGCTGCGGCTGCACGCCGCGCTGCGGAGGAGGCGGGGACGAGTTCCCCGGCCTGCACACCGTCGCCTTGCTGCTGGGTGGCCACCACGGCCACATCCCCGACCTGGACACGGTCGAGCGGGCCTCCGGCGCCGCCCCGATGGAGATGTGGGAGCCCGTCTACCGCAGCCTCGTCACGGAGGCGGCCGAGCTCATCGGCGTCTCCCTCCCGACCCTGCCGGCCCTCGTCAGGCCCAAACGCCCCTCCGTGCTACCGATGTTCACCGGTCTCGTGATCCTGGCCGACTGGATCGCCTCCAGCGACGACCACTTCACCTACCGCCGGCTCGACACCCCGGCGGCCGACTGGTTTTCCGCGTCCCAGCGCCAGGCCCGGGACGCGATCTCCGACCTCGCACTCGACCGGTGGCGTCCGGAACCCCGGACCTGGCCCGAACTGTTCCCCGGCACCACGCCCCGCCCGTTCCAGAGCGCCGCACTCGCCGCACTCCCCGAGGACGGACCGGCCCTGGTCGTCATCGAGTCCGACACCGGCTCCGGGAAGACCCGCCTGGCGTTCGCCATCGCCCACCACCTCGCCAGGACCTGCGGCCACCAGGGCCTGTTCATGGCCATGCCGACCCGGGCCGCCACCAACCAGGCGGCGGGCGAGCTGGAGACGTTCGTCAAGCGCTCGACCGGCGGCGCCACGACCAACAACCTCGCCGTCGTCCACGCAGCCGCCGAAGCCACCGACCTGGTCCACCGGTTGATCGACGCCGCCGCCACCCGGCAGCAGAACGCCCTGCGCTCCCTGCCCGACTCCGTGGCCGTGGCCTCGCACGACAGCGGCGAGGCCGGCGACGGCAAGCCCGACGAAGTCGTCCTCAACCCCTGGTACCTGCGAAACTGCCTCGGCCTGGTCTCGACGTTCGGGATCGGCACCGTGGACCAGGTCGTCCTGATCCCGCAGCGGAACCGCCACTGGATGCTGCGCTTCCTCGGACTCGCGGGGAAGACGGTCGTCATCGACGAGGCCCACGTCTACCAGCTCTTCCAACAGGGAATGCTCGGCGCGGCAGTCGAGTGGCTCGCGGACGCCGGGGCGTCCGTGGTCGTCCTCTCCGCGACGCTCCCCGCGCCGGTGCGTGAGGCGCTCGTCCGAGCCTGGTGCACGGGGCACCGAGCCGTCGCCCGGGACACCGGGGGGACCGGTCCCGTCACCGTCGTCGACCAGAGCGGCACCGTCCGCCGTGCCGGGGAGGACGAAGACGGTGTGGTACCTGTCCGGCCCCGTCGGGTCGGCACCGAGGTGCGCCTCCAGCCACTGCCCGGGCCGACGGGCCTCGCCACCCAGCTGCTGCGCGAGACTGCGGACGGAGGCATCACCGCGGTGGTCCGCAACCGGGTCGCGTCCGCGGTCGAACTGCACCGCACCGCGCGGGATCTGGGGCTGCGGAACGGGTGGCGGAAGGACGAGATCATCCTGCTGCACGGTCGACTGATGGGCCGCGACCGCCTCCCGCTCGAAACCCGGGTGGTCGACGCCCTCGGCCCCGGCCCGGACACCGGCGGGCCCGACCCCGGGCGCCCCCGCCGACTCCTCGTCATCGCCACCCAGGTCATCGAACAGTCCCTCGACGTCGACTTCGACCGGCTCTACACCGACCTCGCCCCGATCGACCTGCTCATCCAGCGCTACGGGCGCCTCCACCGGCACCACCACAACGCCCGGCCCCCGTGGTTCCGCGAGCCCACGCTCACCGTGCTGTGGCAGCCCGACGGCGCCGAACTGCCCGTCGTCGAGCCCCCGGACCGGAACAACGGGAGGCCGTACGGAAACCCCGACGGGGGTGTCTACGCGCCGTACACGCTCGCCGCCACCTGGCACGCCCTCGACCGACGGGCGGGAGAGGCCGGCCGGTTCGCCCTGGACGCCCGCGAGCACGGCGCCCTCATCCGGGAGGTCTACGGCCCCCCTTCCCCACAACCCGGCGCGCTCGGTCAACTCCTCGACCGGACCGGGCAGGACTGGCATGCCGCGATCACCAACGAGAACGGCGAGGTGACCGCCCGCTCAGTCCGCCCCTACGGCCGGCGGGGCCGGACCCCGACCACCGCCTACGACCTCGCGTCGGGCAAAGCACACGGCGGCGGCCGGGACATCGGCGCCCCGGGCATCGCCGCGCTCTCCCGCCTCGGCACACCCTCGATCGAATGCCTCGCCCTCTACCAGCAGTCCAACGGGGCGCTCACCTACGACCGCGCCGGCCTGCTGTTCGCGGACACCCGCTACCACCCGGCGGACAGCCGCGATCGCCGCAGGCAGCAGAAGGACTACCTCCTCAACACCCTCTCCATCCCGGTGACCTGGGTGTCGGACCGCAACGGGATCCCGCGCCCCAGCACCTGGCCCACACTCCACCGCCCCGCCCTGCGCTACCGCCGTACGGCCCTCCTCGACCCCACGACCGGCAGGTGCATCAGCGGGCCCCTCGGCATCACCTACACCCCGGAGGAAGGCCTCAGCCGATAGTCCCGGACGCTCGGGTAGGGACGCCGCCACGCACGGCGAGGCGGCGTCGGACCTGCGCACATGGAGCTGCCGATCGGAACTGACGTGATTGGTCTACGCTGAGACGAAGCGCCCCAGGTCAGGAAGCATCAGCCCCGCGCCCCCGGGGATGGTTCCCGGCTGTGGCTGGACGTGGAGACCGAGGAGGGGTCAGCCCCGCAACACGCGGGGGTTGCTCCTGCGAGCCCTTGTGGTCGCGGTATCCGCGCTCGTAGGCCCCGCATACGCGGGGATGGCCCGACCGGTGTGACGGGGGGCGAGGCATGCGGCTGTTCTTCGGTGTGTGGGTGTCGGGGCGGGGCGGCGGGGGTTCATCCTTCGGGTGGTGCGCGGAGGCGTGAGAACGGGCGCGTGATCGTGTGGGGGCGAACGGCGGGCGGGTTTGATTCGGGGTTCGGGGCGGCGTAGTTCGTTCACCCGGAGAGCCGAAACGGGCGGGTGCCGGGGCCGTATCTGCTGTTCATTGCTTGTTTATTCGGAGAAGCCAGAGTCATTACTGATCTTCCTGACTCGGGCGGCCGGACGGTGCCTGGCAGGCAACTCTGGAGAACGTACATCATGCCGCGCAAGCCACTTGGGACCCTGGTCGCCGCCGCTGGGGTGACCGTCGGGCTCACACTCGTCACGCCGGCCCGGGCCTCCGCCGCCGCCGTCATGGGGTGGGACGTGTCAGCGGAATCAGCACACCGATCGTGCGTACACCGACCCGGGTGTGGTGATGGGCGGCGCCTTCTCGGAATCGACTTCGTGAAGTCGCCGATCGACGAGGCCGGAAAGTGCGCCGAAGTTCGGGGAAAACAGGCCGAGTTGCATGAGGGCCCCTCCAGGATGCCGCGACGGCTCGCCATGAGCGAGTGCACCATCAGCATCTTCTGGTGAGACGAGGGCTTCCGGGGTCGACCACCGACCCGGGCGGAGGCGATCGCCGAGCCGTCGCGTCACAGCCGAGGCCGGGACACGGACGCGAGCCGGGCAGAACCGGAGACTCCGCTTCCCGCCGTCCGTCTGACCGGCATTCTCCGAACGGCCACGCCGTTCCCGTACGTCAACACAGATAAGGCGACCGGCCCTCACCCCGGTCGTACCACCGGTCGACCGGGTTGCCTCCCCCACAGGCCTGAACCGACCGACCGTGCCAGCGCGTTCGCATCCTGTTACCCCCACGAAGAAGGAGGGTTTCCACATGACCGAGATTTCCACGCTTGCCGTCGTACGCTGCCTCGGCGGCTTTTCACTGGACTTGAGGGGACTCCCGGTCAGACGCTGGCGGGCCGGCAAGGCGCGCACACTGTTCCTTTACCTCCTCATCAACCGGGGCCGCACGGTCGACCGCGACGAACTGCACGCCGCGCTGTGGCCCGACCGCACCCGGGCGGCGGGCTCCAGCTCGCTCAAGGTCGCCAAGCACGCGGTGCACCAGATACTCAGCGGGCAGCAGGCCGCGGAGGAGCAGCCGGCCGCGGAGATCGTCTGCAGCGAGTACGGGTACTCCCTCAAACTCCATGACGCCTGGCTGGACTTCGAGGAGCTGGAGCGGCTGTGCAACGAAGGGCACCGGGCGGCGGCCCGAAGTGATCCGCGCGCGGCCGCGGAGCACTACCGCAGGGCGCTGGATCTTCACACCGGGGACTTCCTGCCCGGTGAGACCGCCGACTGGGCCAGGGAGCAGCGGGACTGGGTACGGTCCCTCGCGCTGGGAGCGGCGGACTTCCTCCTCCAGGAGGCACTGGACCGGGGCGAGTTGCCGAAGGTCATCGACATGTGCCGCCGCACGCTGGACATCGACCCGTACCAGGAGGACGTCTACCGGACTCTGATCCAAGTTCACGGCGACCTGGGCCAGTTAGGGCAGGCGAGGTCCTGGTACAAGCTGTGCCGGGCCCGGATGTCGGATGGTCTGGACATCGATGTCAGCCCTGACACCCAGCGGCTTCTGGATCGGGTTCTGCGCACCCAGGACGCGTCCGCCCGGACTGTGGACCAGGCCCCCGGCCCACGCGTAACCAATGCATAACCCACGCATAACCAGCTCATAACCAGCGCATAACCACCCTGTCTAGACTCCGAAAACCGCGACCGGTCAAGGAGATTGGGGTAACCGTGCTGGAGACGAACCAGGGTTCCGTTCTTTCGGTGGAGAATCCCGGTGTTGGTGCCCCAGCCGATGCCGGGCCCCTGATCGTCGGCATCGGGGGCACCGTCCGCTCCGGTTCCTCGACGGAACGGGCGGTCCGGGCGGTACTCGCGGCCTCCGCTTCGGCGGGGGCCCGGACCCTGCTGCTGGGTGCCGAGGAACTCCAACTGCCGCTCTACGCACCGGGGGAGTCACTGCGCACCCCGGCGGCCCGGCGGCTGGTCGAGGCCGTCGCCCTCGCCGACGGCCTGGTGATCGGCACGCCCGCGTACCACGGGGGCGTCTCCGGTCTGGTGAAGAACGCCCTCGACTACCTGGAGGACCTGCGCGAGGACGCGCGTCCCTATCTGCACGGCCGCGCCGTCGGCTGTGTCGTCACCGCACGCGGGACGCAGGCCGCTTCGACGCTGGCGGGGCTGCGCTCCGTCGTGCACGCCCTGAGGGGCTGGCCCACTCCCCTGGGAGTGGCCATCAACACGGAGAGCGTCACCCTGGCGTCCGACGACAGCGCCGGCGACAGCACCGGCGACCCGCATCTCACCGCGCAACTGGCCACCGTCGGACGGCAAGTGGTCGAGTTCGCCCGGATGCGCACGCCGGTCGGCTGAGCGCCCGGGGCCTGCCGCCGACCGCGGCCGCCCACCGTACGTCCCCCGTACGTCCGCCGTCACGATTCCCGCCCACCCCTTTGGTTCCGGCTGCCCTGACGCCGGATCCTTCGCATCCGCATTCCCACGTCCGACCGTGATTCCGAATGGAGCGCGCCATGGAAGACACCGCGAAGTCCACCGCGAAGTCCGCAGAGCCCGAGCAGACCGCCGAGGGGACGGAAGCCCCCCAAGCGGAAACCGCCGGGGCCGAAACCGCCGAGGACACCGAACTGGACGCGCTGGACGAGCTGGACGACGTCGACTTCGACCTCGACGAGGTCGAGAACAAGATCGCGCCGCTCGCCCTCGCCACCACCGAGCCCTCGCGATGGTGACGCGGGCGGCCGAGGTGAGCCGCGCATCCACCGCCTCCGTCCTGGTCGACGTGAACACCGGCCCGGCCGCCTCGTACAGCGGGCTGCGGGCGGGCATCGACGCCCTGCGCGCCGAGGGCGCCGACTTCACCGGGCTCGCGGCCGGGCACCCGTCCGAGTGGGCGGAGCTCTTCCCCGCCGAGACCGCGCCCGGCACCGCGCCGCTGGAGGAGATCGCGCTCGCGCCGTCCGAGCGGCGGCTGCACCGGGAGAGCGAGCAGGTCTACCGCGTGCTGACGGTGGCCGCGACCGCCCTGTGCACGGGCACCGCGCAGTTGGGCAGGCCCCTGCTGCTCAGTGGGATGGGCGGCACCGACCTGTCCTCGCTGCGCGGCTTCATGCGGGCCTTCGAGCACGCGCAGCTCGTCGAGGGCGCCGCACTGCTGCTGGACGCGCCGACGTCCGTGCGCGAGCCGGTCGGCCGGTACGCCGACTACCGCGGGGAGCGGGTGCGCTGTCTGCGCCGCATGGGGCTGCCGGTCACCGAGGGCGACCTGGCCGTGGACCTGGGTACGGCTCCCGACGCCGGATTCGAGCCGGTGTCCGAGGAGGGCGAACTGTTCCTGCGGGCGAGGGACTCCGAGGGCTCCGCCGTGGACCGGGTGGCCGCCGCACTGGCCTACTGCCGCCGGGCGTTCTTCTCCACGAACTGGGAGGGCATGGCGGTCGTCGCCGAGGAGGCGATCGGGCTGCTCGCCGGCATCCCCGAGTCGGGCGTACCCGGGCTGCTCGCCGAGGCGGAGCGCGAGGAGGAGCTCGTCCACGCCATCGAGTTCGAGACGGCGATCCTGCGCGGCACCGCCGACGTACGCGGTTTCCTGCTCAAGGTGCTCGGCATCCAGGCGGGCTTCCGCGGGGACCAGGACACGGCCCTCGCCTGCTTCCGGGCCATCCGGGAGGACGCCGCCGGCCTGTCCCCGGAGCTGCGTGCCCAGTCGCACCTGTACTCCGCGCTCACCCTGTCCAAGCGCAAGAACCGGCTGGCGGAGGCGGTCGCCGAGGTGGAGCAGGGCTTCGAGGTCGTCGGGGAACGTCCGGGCGAGCCCGAGAGCGTACGCCGCGAGCGCGGCTGGCTGCACAACCTGCGCGGGCTGACCCTGTTCGCGGAGCGGCGTCTGGGGGCGGCCTTCGAGCACGAGAAGCAGGCGCTGGCCTGCATGGCGGGTCTGACCGACGCCAGTGCCGCGCATCTGCGCATCAACCTGTACTCGAACATCAGCGTGCTCCAGGAGAAGGCGGGCAAGCACGCCTCGGCCCTGGCGACCTGGGAGAAGTTCAAGCAGGCCGCCGGCTCGTCGAACGCGGGCTTCCGCAAGCACCACGCGTACCGCAGCGCCGGGCTGCGGCTGCTCGTCGGCGAGCGGGACGCCGCCCTGGCGGACCTGGACACCACGCTGGTGAACGCGGCCGAGCTGGGTGACCGCTTCCACGAGACCGAGGTGCGCCTCGAACTGGGCATGCTGCACGCCTCCGGCGGTGACGCGAGGACGGGCGCCGAGCAGTACGAGCGCGCCGAGGCCGCGGCGCGGCTGCTGGGCGACCCGTACCGCATCGCGCTGGCCCAGGCGGGTCGGGTGATGACAACCGGCTCCGTGACCGCGGCCGGGTCGGTGGCGGCCATGGCGCCGCTGAGCCTCACCCGTCCCGGTGCGGCGGACGCCCTCGCCAAGGCCGTCGCCGACGGCGGTGACCTGCAAGGGCTGCTGCCCAAGCCGCGGACCAAGCTCAACCGCCCGTTCGACCTGATCAACTTTCAGGACTGAGGCCATGACGGACCATGCGACCCAAGGGGAGACGGGACAGCGGGCCAGGTGGCAGCTCTACGATCGGCTGCTGCTGCGCAGGGCGGGCTTCGGCATCGGCCTGCTGACCGCTCTCGGTGACGGGCCGGCGGGTGCCGCGGCCGCGGAGTACCGGGAGGCGGTGGCGCGGTTCGAGCAGAGCCGCGCCCGGCTCCAGGAGGCGATCGCCAAGGTCGTCACCGGCGCCGACCGCGAGCGGGACCGGGCCGGACTGCGCGAACTGTCGAAGCTGCGCGGCCGGGTGGGCCGCCGGCTGCCGGTGGAGCACGACCCGCGCGGCGGCGACGTGGCATCGGCGTTGGCATCGGCGTTGGCGGTGGCATCGGCGGTCGACGGCTACCGCGCGGCGCACTCCGCTCAGCAGCAGGCGGGCGAGCGGCTGACCGCCGCCCTGGGTGAGGAGGTGCTGCGGCGGCCGGAGCGGGTCCGCGACGTGCTCCGCGACGAGCGGGTGTGCGACGCCCTGCTCCAGCTGTCGCCGTCCTTCCACACCGAGGCGGTGCGCTGGGTCGACGGCTGGCACCAGCAGGACAGTACGACGGGCCGCAACCGCGCCAAGGACCGGTCCTTCTACCGCCGCGTCTACCTGTACGGCCAGCGGCTCGGCGCGAAGAACGAGACGACCAGCTTCTTCGGTCCGCTGGTGCACGGCAGGGTCGACCGTGGGGCCGAGGGCACCGTCCTCGGCCCCGAGACGGCCTGCGGCTACCACCTCCTGGAGGCGCAGACCGCGTTCTGGGCGGTGTGCGAGCTGGCCAAGCTCATCGGCACGGACCCGCAGGTGCGGGACCGCCCGCCGGTGGCCTGGCTGCCGTCCTGCCGCAGGACACCGAGCGGGGCACCGGGCGGGGCACCGGGGACGGCGCCTGGGTCGGGGACGATCCAGTCCGCCGACGGCCGCCGGATCACCCTGTCCGGGGTGCGCTGGCAGCTCGCCGAGGCCGTCGACGGGCGGCGTTCCCCCGCCGAACTGGCCGCGCTGGCGGGACTCGACCTCGCGCAGACGCGCCGGGTCCTGGACCGGCTGCGGCAGGCGGGGGCCGTCCGGCTCTGGCCCGAGCCGCCGTCCACCGCGGCGCGGCCGCTGGACTGGCTGGTCTCCTGGGCCGACCGCTACGCGCAGGACACCGCCTGGCCGGCACGGCTGCGGGAGCTGCGCGACCTGGGCGACGCCTACGCGGCGGCCGACGGCCACCGTGCCCGGGCGGTCGCGCTGGAGCGCGTCGAGGAGTGCTTCACCCGGCTCACCGAGGTCGACGCACGTCGCGCCGGCGGCCGGATGTACGCGGACCGGCTGGTGGTGTCCCTGGACGCCAAGGGCGACCAGAGCCCGGTGGTGGTCGGTGGCGACGTGGCCGGGCGCTGGGAGTCCGAGCTCAGCCCGGTGCTGGACGTGGCCGCCCGCTACGGCGAGCTCCAGCAGCACGCGGCGGCCGAGCTGTGCGCGGGGATCCTGCGTGAGGCGGGCGGCGGCGCCATGCCGTACGACGAGCTGATCCGCCGGATGCGCGCCTCCGTCGAGGCGGGCGGTCTGGACCGGCTCGCCGGGCCGCTGATCGGGTTCAAGCGGGACTACGCGGCGCTGGTGGAGTCCGCCGTGCAGGGCCAGGAGGCCCGGCTCTCCCCCGCCGAGCTCGCGGGGTTCGCGCCCGAGCCCGGCCGGCCCCGTTTCGTCAGCCCGGATCTGATGCTGGAGAGCCGGGAGGACGGCGGCGAGCTGCTGGTGCTGGGCGAGCTTCACCCGTACGTCTTCGCCTGGGGTTCACAGGGGCTGTTCAGCGACGAACAGGACCGGATGCTGGGCGACTTCGAGGCGGGTCTCGAACCGTGGGGCGGCCCCGAGCGGCTGGCCACGGTGATCCGCCGCAGGCGCCACAAGGGCCTGGTGGCCGACTGGTTCCCGGGCCGCTTCATCGAGATCACCTCGGTGGCCACCGACGACCGGGAGCGGACCGTGCCGCTGACCGATCTGACCGTCGCCCTGGTGGACGGCACGCCCCGGCTGCGCACCCCGGACGGTGAACTGACCCTGTACGCCGGCGAGGACGACCATGTGCACCTGCGGGCCTTCGCCGCACCCGGAGTGGGGCTGCCGCTGGTGCGGATCGGGGACTTCGCGCCGAGGATCGTGGTCGGCGACCTGCTCGTGCAGCGGGCGCGCTGGTGGTTCGACCGGGCCGACCTCGGGGTCGACGCGGCGCGCGACCCCGCCGCCGCCTTCCTCGCCGTCCAGTCGCTGCGGGCCCGGCACGGGGTGCCCCGGTTCTGCTTCGCCTCCCTCGCGCACGAGCCGAAACCGGTCGGGATCGACCTGGACAGTCCGCTGGCCGTAGACGCACTGGTGGCGATGGTGCTGGCCGGTGACAGCGCGACGGTGTCGCTGGCCGAGATGAGGCCGGCGCCGGACGCGCTGTGGCTGCGCCACGGCGGGGCCCCCGTGACCTCGGAGTTCCGGATCGCCATGAAGCGAGCATCGTCATGACCCACCGAGCCGACCGATCCGACCTGTCGCCACAGGAATCAGCGGCGCGGCGGCACGGCTGGGAGCTGCTGCCCACGGTCGTCCTGCGCAGCGCCGGGTTCCCCTGGCAGATGGTCGAGCGACTGGCCTGTGAACGGACCCGTCTGCTCATCGAGGAGCTGTTCGCCCTGGAGGCCCGGTCGGCCGACGTGGCGTCACGGCTGCACCCGGCGGGGCGGCTGTCCCGGGGCCAGCAGGCCAAGTTGCGCGGTCTGCGGCCGCTGCCCGCGTCGGACAACCTGCCCGCCGACTGGCTGGCCGAGTGGAACGCCGCGGCGGAGCGGGTGAGCGCGGTGCGGGAGCGGTTCGCCGCCACCGTCGAGGCCGACACGGCGGCGGTCGACGAGGCGCTCGCCGCCGTCCGCACCGATCCGCGGGTCAACGACGCCATCGTCTGCTCGTCCCCCGCCGTCCACCGCGATCTCGCACGGGGTGCGGCCGGCGGCCGGATCCGGCGCCAACTCGCCTCCTACGCACAGCGGCTGGCGTCCAAGAGCGAGACGATGAGCTTCTTCGGGCCCATCAACTACGGCAGGCTCAGCCCCGGCTCCGACGCCGCCACGGCGCTGGACTGGGAGGGCCACACCGCGATCCCGGTCCGCCAGGCGCACACCGCGGCCCGGGTCAACGACGCCGTGCAAGGCCTGCTGCTGGGCGATCCGGCGCTGGCCGAGCGGCTGGCGCCGGTGCGCAAGACGATGACGGGGCCGCCCCGCGGCACGGGCGTCGGCGCGGCACTGCTGCGGGAGGCCGACGGCGTACGGACGGTGGCCCGGATCGCGTCCGGGTGCGGCGCCGGCGCCCTGGAGGCGGTGGAGGCGTTCGCGGCCGCCGTGGCGAAGGGGACGCTGACGCACACCCTGTGCCCGCCGGCGACCGTGGTCGACCCGCTGCGCTGGACCCTGGAACGCATCGACGCCTCGGACACCGAGACGGCCGCCCGCGCGGCCGGGGTGCGGGCCCTGCTGGTGAAGGTGCTCGAACTGCTCGACGGCTATCCGTCGGCGCCGCCCGAGCAGAAGCTGACCGTCCAGGCCGAACTGGAGGCGCTGCTGCCCGTCGCCGACCGCTCGGCGGAGCGCGGCCGCTTCTACAACGACCGGGTCGTCATCCACGAGGCCGCCGTCGGCACGGCCGGGCTGGAGGTCCGCGGCCCGCTGGCCCGCGACATGTGCGACGCCGTCGCGCCGGTGCTCGACCTGCTGGCCCACGAGGCCGAGGCGACCCGCGTACGCACCAACCGGGCGGTCGCGGCCCGGCTGGGAGCGGGACGCATCCCGCTGCTGCGGGCGCTGCGGGAGTGCGCGGACCTCGCCATCGAGCCGGGCGGAGAGCTCGGCGCCGAACTGAGCCGGGTGATCGGGGCCGAAGGCGCGGACCGGGCCGAAATCGACGTGGCGGGGCTGCTCGCCGCGCCGCCACCGCCCGCCGCCCCGGTGCTGTGCTCCATCGACGTCCTGATCGCGGCTCCCGACCTGGCCGGATACCAGCCGGGGGTGACCCCGCTCGTGCTCGGCGACATCCACGACGCGGCGCTGCTCACCCCGTGGGCGCTGCAGTTCCATCCGGACGCCGCGGCGCTGCTCGCCGAGCGGGACGCCGGGGTGCGCCGGGCCCTGGGCGACCAGGTGGCCGTCAATGTGATCTCCCGTCGTACGACCGGGCTGCCGCCGTTGGAGTTCCCCGGGGTGGTGCTCGAACTGGGCGGCATCGCCGGCCCGGACCGGGAGCGGATCGGCCTGGACCAGCTGTGGCTGGAGAGCGACGGCGAACGGGTCGTCCTGCGCGGCGACACCCACCCCGGCCGGAGCCTGCTGTTCCACAACGGCGAGCTCGACACCGCCGTGCACACCGCGCTGGCACTGCCCCGGATCCGCCGCCCGGTGCTGCCGGACCTGCCGCACGTGCCGCGGCTGCGCTGGGGCAACGTGGTGTTCTCCCGGCGGCGTTGGGCGCTGCCGAGCGCGGCGCTGCTGGAGGCGCACGGCAGCCAGCGCGACGCCGAGCGGCTGCTCGCCACGGCCCGGCTGCTCCGGGAACGGGGCCTGCCCGACCGCTTCTTCGCGAAGTCACCGGCCGAACGCAAACCGGTGTACGTGGACACCGCGAGCCCCGAACTCCTCAAGGGCATGGCCCGGCTGGCGGGCACGGCGGAACAGCTCCTGCTGTCCGAGACGCTGCCCGCACCCGAGGACGCCTGGCTGCGGGACGGCGAGCTGCGCTTCGCCTCCGAGCTGCGCTGTGTGTATCTGCGGGGCGGTGGTGAGCGGTGACGCGCCAGGTGGTGCTCCCTCCCCTGTTCGATCCGAGTCTGGAACCGGAGCTCGGGCCGGACGACCAACTGATCGACGTGAACGCGCACTTCGTCGCACGCCTCGCGGGCACCGGGGCACTCGCCGCGCTGGCCGACGACTACGACCTCGGCAGGCGCGGCGGGAGCGACCCCGCGGAGAACCGGACCAGGGCGCTGTTCGCGCGGGCCGCCGCACGGGTCACCGCGCGGGGCGGCCAGGCCGCGGGCCGGCTGCGGGCCATGGGCATGGCGCTGCGGCTGGCGGGCGAGGCCGATCCGGCCCTGCGGCTGGCCGCGGACGACGTGGAACTCGTCGGCGGCACCACCGAGTGCGGGGCCGACGTGGTGCTGGCCGCACAGCGGACCGAGCTGCTGGGGCCCGAGGCGCGGTGGACTCGTGCGGCGGCCCCGAACGGGCGGGTGCACCTGGTGATCGAGACCGACCAGCAACTCCCGGCGGCCGCAGTGCTCCTGGAGGCGCTCGGCCCCGCACGGGTCGTGCTGTGCGGGCGTTTCGCCACCGCGCACCGGGAGGCGCTGCGCGCGCTCGCCCCGTTCTCGGCGGCGGCGGGCTTCGACGACTGGGCGCCGGCCTGGCGGCTGGGCAAGGAGTGGTCGGGGGACGGCACGCCGGTCCGCTGGGTCCGCCGCGCGGCCGACCGGCCGGCCGGCGCCCCCTGGGCGGGCTGGCTGGCCCCGGACGAGGCGGCGGCGCTGCCCGCCGAGGCGTGGCGCGAGTGCCGGGGCGCGGCGCTGACCGTGGCACGGCTGGAGTCCTGGGCCGAGGTGACGGGGGCGGACGGCCGCCGTACCGATCTGCGGACCGTCCTGGACGCGGTGGACGGGGCCCTGCTCCGGGTCGAACTGCTCGTCGGGGCGCCCGGGGTGAGTGCCGAGGAGACGGCCGGCACGGCGCGGAGCCTGCTGTCCGGGCCGGGCCCTCGGCTCGCGGGGCTCAGCCCGTTCCGGCTGCCGACGGCCCGGGGCGGCGCGGCACCGCAGGCCTGGGGCGGCGTGCCGCTGATCCGGCACACCGCCCCGGGCAACGACCTGCCCCGCTGGGACCGGTTCAGCGGGCCCGGGACGCTCGACGAAACGGCGCGCACCGCGGCGATCGGCGCACTCAACGCCGAACTCGGCGCCGTGGCCGACCTGCTCCCCGGCCGGTTCGCCTGCTGCGTGCTCGCCGCACCGGACGGGACGGCGGTCTGGGAGCCGTCGGCCGCCGTCGTCGCCGGGGAGGGGCCCGGCCCGGACGGCCAGGGCCCGGGTTCGTTCGTGGTGAACCTGCGGACGGGCAACGCGTTCCGGCTGCATCCGAAGCTGACACCGGTCGTGGAGCGGCTCTCGTCCGGCGACACCGCCGTCCTGGACCGGATCAGCGACGGTGCCCGAAGGAAACTGACCGACCGGCTGGTCCAGGCCGGTGTGATGCGGAGGAGCCAGTGAGCCGACAGTGGCGCATCGGGCGGGAGTTCATCCTGCGCCATGCGGGAATGCCGTTCGACTGGCTGGAGGAGCTGGGCGCGCCCCACTCCCTGCTGGAACTCGCGGACGAGCTGCTCGACCGCGAGCGGACCGTCCTGGAGTTGGTGGAGACGCAGTTCAGCGGGCCCCGCGCCGAGTCGCTGCGCTCCGACGTGCTGCGCGGACGGGCGCGGCAGCTGCCGGCGTCGTCCGGCGGGCCGCAGTGGAGCCGGGCGGTGAGCGCCTGGGCCGACGCCTGGGAACGCTACGCGCTCGCCTGCCGGCAGGCCGACGACGAGGCCGGAAAGCGACTGCGGGATCTGCTGGCGGATCCGGGGGTCTCCGAGGCCGTGTTCCTGTCCAACCCGGACGCGTACCGCAACATGCTGCTCCCGCTGCTGGCGTACGAAGGCCCGCTGACCTCGCGCTGGCGCCGGGTGCGCCGGCAGATGTTCACGTACGTGCAGCGGTTCTGCGCGAAGAACGAGACGGTGAGCTTCTTCGGGCCCATGGCGTACGGCACGGTGGGCGAGGGCGAGGGTGCCGTGCTGCGCGACGACGTGCCCCGCGCCCGCCGGGTGTTCTTCTCGCACTGGGCGGCGCGTGCGCTGGCTACGGCGATCGCCCGGGACCCCAGGATCCTTCCGCATCTCGCGTTCCACTCCACCGGACGGGGTGACGCGGCGCGGGAGCCGCTGCTGCCGCTCGTGGCCCCGGACGGAACGGTGTTCCGCGACGTGGTGCGCGCCGCCGGGCAGCCGGCCCGCGACGTGGCCAGGACGCTGATGCGGCTGGTGGCCGAGGAGGCCGTCACCATCGGCCTCGGCGGCGGCGACTACGACCTGGAGCCCCTCACGACGCTGCGGGACCAGCTCTCCGCGCTGCCCGCCTCACCGGCCCGCGAGCTGTGGCTCGACCGGATGGCCGAACTCGCCTCCCTCATAGGCGAGTTGGCGCAGGCGCCGCTGGAGCGCAAGGCGGCCGCCGTCGCCGCCCTGGAGGAGCGGTTCACCGAGTTCACCGGCAGGCCGGCCAGGCGGGGCGCCGGTGCGGCGTACGCCGACCGCGCCGTGTTCTTCGAGGAGTGCGCGTCGCCCTTCGCGCTGACCCTCGGAGCCGGGCTGGTCGGCGACTGGGAGCGGCAGCTCGCCCCCGTGCTGGAGGTGTGCACCGCGCACGGGCAGGCCGCCCAGCGCGCCGCGGCGGCCGCAGTGCGCGACGCCTTCACGGACGGGACCGCAGGAGAAACGGGCCCAGCCGGGGCACCGGCCACGGAGTTGGACCTCCTCACGTACGCGACCCGAGCGGCCGCGAGCCGGTCCGACTCGACCAGCACCTTCCAGGCGACCCACGCACCCGTCTACCCCGGCGCCGACTGGCGGGCCGAGGTCGAGCGGCTGACCGAGGAGGCCGGGGCGCTGGACGGCGACCGGTACGCGGTCATCGACCTGTGCCCCGCGGCGCCGGACGCCGCCGGGCTCGGCGCGGACGCCCCGCTCATCCTCTCCCGCGCCCACCACCACCTGCTGGTGCGCAGCTGGCTGGGCACGATGCACCCGGATCCGGACCGGCTCGGCGCGGACGCCGCCGCCTGGACGGCCGCGCAGGACGGCGCGGTCGTCGGCCTCGACTTCGGGCGCCGCAACAAGGGCTACTACCGCTTCCCCGGCCGTGAGGTCGCGATGCGCCCGCTGACCTGGACCGACCACGACCAGCCGGAGCTGCTGAAGCCGGAGGACCTCACCGTCCGCATCGGGCCGCACGACGTCACCCTGCACGATCCGGACGGCAAGGCGGTCAGCGCGTACGTCCCGCTGAGCGACTTCGTCAAGTACGCCCCGATCGCCGCCCTTTCGCATCCGCAGGTGCTCCACCCCACCTTCACCACCGAGGACGCACAGCCCGAAGTGGCCCTGGGATCGGTCGTCCTGCAGCGGTCCCGGTGGCAGGTGCCCACTGCGGCGCTCGCGGCACCGGAGCCCGAGGCGCGGTTCCTCGCGCTGCGCAGGCTGGCCCGGGACACCGGAACGCGGTTCGTCTTCTGCCGCAGCGCCCATGAGCGCAAGCCGTACCTGATCGACCTGGCCTCACCGCTCGCGGCGGACCTGATCAGCCATGTGGCGCGCGGCGCCGAGCAGTTGGGCGTGGAGCGGATGGCGCCGGGGCCGGACGAGCTGTGGCTGCGCGACGGCGAAGGCCGGCGCTACACCAGCGAGCTGCGGATGCAGATCATCGGCAGCTGCGGCACCGACAGCGGCACCAACAGCGACGGGAGCAGCACGCGATGACGCACACCACGCTCTTCGCCGAGCACTCGCTGCGGATGCGGGCCGACGTGCTCCCGGACGGCACCGTCTCCACCGAGCGGACCTCGGTGCGCGGAATGAGCGTCGAACGGCACCTCGACCGGGGCTTCACCGAGCACCGCTTCGCCGACGGCGACGACCTGCTGGCCTCGGGCGCCGCCGGAGCGGCCCCGGAGGCCGCCGACGCGCTGCGCGAGGTGCAGGAACGGCCGCTGTTCGAGCTGACCCCCGAGCTGCGCGCCGAGCTCGCCGGGATCGCCGCCGAGACCGGCGCGGAGCTGACCCTGGGTGTGGCCCAGCAGCACGTCGCCGCCGGCGGCGCGGACCGCGTCGCCACCACCGAGCGGATCGTCACGACCCTGGAGACCAGGCTGACCGGTGACGACGGCACCGTCCACTCCCGGTCGCTGCTGTGCGCCCCTGCGGGGTCCGACCCGGGCGGGCTGCGGGACGCGGCCGTGCGGACGGCCGAGGCGGTGCGCGAACGCCTCGCACTGCCGCTCGCCACCGAACTCCCGGACGGCGCCGACCTCGTGCTGCTGCCCGGCCTCGCCGGGGCGTTCTTCCACGAGATCGTCGGGCACCCGATGGAGGCCGACGTAGTCGCGTCCGGGACGAGCTACCTCGGGGCGCGCGCCGGGCGGCCGGTCGCACCCGCGTGGCTGTCGGTGCTCGACGGCGGTGCGCACGACGGGCCGGGCTACCGCAGCCCGTTCGACGACGAGGGCACCCCGTGCCGCACCCTGCGGCTGATCGACCGGGGCACGGTGGGGCGGCCGATGACCGACCGGGCGCTCGCCGCCCTGCTCGGCGGCGGCCCCGGCACGGGCCACGGGCGCAAACAGAACTACCGGCATCCGGCGATCCCCCGGATGACCCACACCGTGGCCCTGATCGAGCCCACGGCCGAGCCGGAGCCGCCCTCGGGCGACTGGATCGCCCCGTACGGGCTGCGGCTGGACATGATGAACATCGCCTCGGGCGCCTTCGTCTTCCACGCCCCGTTCTCCCTGCTGCACCGCGTCGACGGCAGCACCGCCCGGCTGGGCCCGCTGACGGTGACCGGTGACGGAGCGCGGGTGCTCGCGGGTCTG
The DNA here is from genome assembly GCF_042720345.1 of Kitasatospora sp. NPDC058478. Taxonomy (NCBI): domain Bacteria; kingdom Bacillati; phylum Actinomycetota; class Actinomycetes; order Kitasatosporales; family Streptomycetaceae; genus Kitasatospora; species Kitasatospora sp. NPDC058478. The sequence continues at coordinate 66,837 of NZ_JBHXML010000055.1, forward strand.
CGGCCCTACGAGCACCGCGTCGCCGCCTACCTGCGGGCCACCGGGGGCTGCGGGAAGCTGGGGCAGTACCCGGTGCCGGTGTCGTTCGCCAACGCCGGGTTCCGGCTGCCGACCGGGCTCGTCGGGCTGCGGGCGGTGGCCCGTGGCTGAGACCAGGACCCGTGCCTCCGGAATCGTCACGCCCACCCGCGGCGCGCCGCGGCTGACCGTCTCGCTCGACACGCTGCGCCTCGAACGGGACGCGACGGGCCGGGTCACCGGCTCCCGGCGGGTCGCCGGGTCGGCGGACCAGGACGCGGGCAAGGAGACCGGGCTGCTGCTCACCGAGGCGGCCGAACGGACGGCCTCGGCCGTCGCCGGGCTCCAGAGCGCGGTGGCGCAGATCCACGAGTGGCGTGACGGCGACGGCCTGCCGGTGTCCAGGCGGGCCGAGTTGCTGGCCCGCGTCGAGACCCCTGGCGGTCCCGTACTGCTCGGCACCAGCGGCCCGGGGGATCCGGCCGGGCTCGTGGACGCGCTGCCCTGGGACGAACTCGGGGCGCTCTCGGGGCCGTTCGTACCGGCCGACCCGCCGGGCGACTGGCGCGAGCGGCCGCTGCTGCTGCGGCCGTCCGCGGCGTCGGTGCTGGTGGCCGGTGCGGCCTTCTCGCTGACCTCGCGCGGGGGGCGCGCGACCGCCGCCCGGCTGGCGGGGCGGCGCATCCTGCCGCAGCTGACCCTGACCGATCTGCCGTCGGCGCCGCCCGGGTCGGCGCTGGACGGGTCGGGGCAGGACGCTTCGGGGCTGGACGACCGGGGCGACCCGGCGCTGCCCACCGTCCTGGTCGACGGCGGCCGGATCTGCCCGCCGCCCCCACTCGCCGAGGGCATCGCGCGCGGCCGGGCCGTGTGGGACCACGACACCGGCGGGTTCGGCCCGCCGCCGCTGGCCCGGCTCGAACTCGACGGGCCCCGGGCCGAGGTGCCCCCGGACGCGGTGGAACTCGTCTGGTGCGTGGAAGGCCTCCAGCGCTACCACGGCGACGGCACCGTCCGGCTCCAGTGCCTGGCCAGGATCGCGGACCGGCCCGGCGGCTGGTTCCGCCTCGCCCTGCGGGGCAAACCCGTCCATCTGCTGCGCCAGGCCCGCGGCCTGGCCGGCCCACCCATGGCTGTCCACAGCGACAGCGACGTGACCACCCGCTCGCTGGTACTCGCCGGCGCGGCCGAAATGGAAGGTGCAGGACATGCCGTCGTCACCGTCATCACCCCCTGACTTCACGCTCATCGGCGGAGGGATCGTCGGCGCCTGCCTCGCCGAGGAGTTGAGCGACAGCGGGGCGTCCGTCCGGGTGCTCGACTCCGGTGCCGAACCCGGGCACTCGACCAACCGCGCGGCGGGGGTGGCGGTCCCCTCGCTGCGCTACCTCACCGACCGGGAGTTCTACGACTGGCTGCGGACCGCCAAGCGGGACCTGGACGCCGACGTCGCCCGGCTGGAGCCGGAGTACGGCGCGTTCAGCGTGGCCAGGCCCATCCTGCGCGCCCTGCGCGAGACGGACGTCGAGGCCCACGGCGACGTGCTGAGCGGGCTCGGCGTCGGCGACTGGGTGGAGGGCGACGCCCTCGCGCAGGCCGCGCCCGGGCTCAAGCTGCCGACCAGCAGGCGCTACCTCCTCGACCCGGACGGGCTGATGATCGACGGCCGCCGCTACCTGGACGCCGTACGGCGCCGGTGCCTGGCCCGGGGCGTCGACTGGCAACAGGGCGTCACGGTCCGGGAGGTGCGCGAGGAGGGCGCGGCCGTCTCGGTGGTGACCTCCGACGGGACGCTCCGCGCGGACCGGGTGGTGATCACCGCCGGCGCCTGGAGCTCGGGCAAGGGCCTGGCCGAGGCGACCGGAGTCCGGCCGCAGCGCGGGCAGATGGCCGTACTGCGGACCGACGAGGAGCTGAACTGCATTCTGTCCTCCGCCTACTACCTCGCGCCCGGGGTCGGTGACGACGTGATCGTCGGTGCGACGGAGGAGGACACGGGGTTCGCCGAGCACGTGACCACCCAGGGCATCGCCAACCTGCTGCGGTTCGCCACGACCGTCATGCCGGGGCTCGCGGACTCGGTGCCCGTGGAACTCCGCGCCGGACTGCGCCCGGTGTCCGGCACCGGACGGCCGCTGGCGGGCGCGCTGCCCGGCCACGAGCGGATCTTCCTGTCGGCCGGCCACGCCGGGCACGGGCTGCTCTCGGCGCGCGCCACCGGCAAGGGCATGGCGGCCGGCCTGGTCGGCGACGACTGGGAGGCCCTGCCGTACAGCATGTGCCCCTCGCACGCCCTGGGCGGTGCCTCCTGATGCGCATCGACCACGTGATCCTCGGCGCGCGGACCATCGAGCCGCTGCGCGAACTGCTGTGGGACGAGTACGGGTTCGGCATCACCGACGGCAGCCCCAACCCGGACGGCACGGCGAGCTGGGTGGTGCCCTTCGACACGCCCGACGTGCAGTACCTGGAGCTGCTCGTCACCCACGACGAACGGCGGCTGGCGGGCGAGGACTTCGGCCGGCTGTTCCTGGAACGGACGGCGGACGGGCCGGACTTCCTCAACTGGGCGGCGCTGACCGACGACATCGAGTCCACCGCACGCGCGGTGGAGACGGTCACCGGAGCGGATCCGGACCTCTTCCGCGGCGAGTCCGTCCGGGCCGACGGAGGGAGCGTGCCGTGGGCGGAGGCGGCGTTCGACCTGTCGTGGCGCAGCCGGGTGCTGCCGTTCTTCCTGAGCTACGGCGACCCGCAGGCGCGCGCGGCACGGGTGCCGGGCGACCTCAAGGCCGCCGGGCACCGGGTCTGCCCGAAGGCGCTGCGGCGCCTTGAGACGGGCCCGGCGCGGGAGCCGGAGCGGGCTTGGGCGGACCGGTGGCCCGGACTCGCCGCGCTCGACGTCCTGGTCGACCCCGCGGTCGGCCCCCGCATCTCGGCGGTGCACATCGACACCGCCGAGGGCGAGACGGTGGTGCGGCTTCCGTGACCCCCGCACGCCCCGCACCCGCGGGGGCACCGGGCGGCCCCGGCCGCAGCAC